>JBDNHS010000193.1:0-7636 GCA_041688685.1 Kapaibacterium sp. (SeqCode) | reverse complement strand
ACACAAATTAAACCTTTTGCATTTGTTGACATAAAGTTGACGATGTTGTTAGTACAAAATTCAGATGCAACAATTAAATCACCCTCATTTTCTCTATCTTCATCATCCATAACGATAATCATTTTACCGTTTTTTAAGTCTTCTAGTGCCTCTTCAATTTTATTCATTTTTTTTTATATATTATTATTTAATAATTTCAAATCTTTAAATTAAAGAACAATCAAAAATACTATATTAATACAAAAATCTTTCGCAATGGCGAAAGATTTTATTTGATATTTTATTTTTACAAGAAACCAATATAATTAATATTACTTAATTATAAATTAATCTTTTTTGGCGGAAACAGAAGTTTTTTCAAATTTTACTTTTGTATTTTCTGCAATTTGAACGATATAAGTAGTTTCTTCGATATCGGTAATAGTTCCGTGAATACCAGTTGAGGTTACAACTTTATCACCTTTTTTAAGAGATTCGAGCATTTTTTGATGTTCTTTTTGTCTTTTTTGTTGAGGACGTATCATCATAAAATACATTATGGCAAAAATAGCACCGAACATAACTAAAGTTGGTAACATAGATTGATCACCGCCACCTTGTGGCGTCATAAGAATAAGCATATCATTCATAATTATTAAATTTATTTTTTTGAATTTATAATATTAATTTTCTATTTTTAATTTAAGTACAAAATTAAGTAAAAAAGACTGAAATAAATAGTTTTGAATTAAGATTTTTTGATTTTTGATTTGAAATTTAATATTTATCCAAAATTCATTTTAAGATTTCACAAAAATGGTAGTAAAGTATTCAAAAGATACTGTATAATTTGAGATAGAATTGTTTCTTTATATCTAATAATATCCAAATATAACTAAAAATAAATGTGAAGAAATTCCTTGTTCATTTCTATTCGTATCAAAATAAGTATCTTATTGTGTAATGAATTCTATGTTGGCTATGGATACACGCATTGCACGGAGATTTAAAGTTGACCCGATAGACCAGATATTTATTAGTAATATAATAAAAAAATGTCGAAAAATTATTATTGTATAATAATACACATAATAATACGTATTATAATGTGTATAGAAATAAACATAATAATAAAGGTATTGATAATGATTAAGTTCTCCAAAGATGAAATTCAATCTTCTACTCAAATTTCAAGGCAATTTGGTAGTATATTAGATAAATTAAAATCTAAATCATTGGATAAAGTCGCAATTTTGCGAAATAATACAATGGAAGCTGTAATTATACCAATTGATGAATACGAAAAAATGCAAAATTTTATTGAAATGACCGAAAATATTGAGATTTATAATATGTTGAAAAATAGAATTGAAACACCTATAGAAAAATTTATTGATTTGGATTCGATGTTAAATCAGATAGGAATTGATAGGAATGAACTATAATATTAAATTGCACCCTGAAGCTGAAAAAGAGTTCAAAGAATTGGATAAAAGTGTACAAAATATTATATTGAAACAATTTAAAAAACTAACAATAAATCCTCATATCGGTCAACTTTTAGGCAATGTCAAAAATTTGAATCTAACCGGCTATTACAAACTTTATGCAGATAATAAAAAGATAAGAATTGTTTATAAAATAGAAAATGATAATCTACTTGTTTTAATATTTGGAATTGGCAAAAGGGATAATAATAAAGTGTATAAAAATGTTTATGATAGAATTTAAAGTTATAGACCCCAACCTAACCTTCCCCACAACGTAGGCAGGGAGTAACTTTTAGGGTAATTTGTAAAATTTTTATTTACCTATCTTTCGGAGATTTTGGGTATGATACACGCGCTGCACGGAGATTTAAAGTTTAATTAAAATAGAATTATTTTTATAACGTATAATGTTTTTAGATAATTATAAAATTAAATCAAATTTATGAATAGTGCAATTTTCAAAATAAAATAATTTTTATCTTTTTTACTATATAATCAACTAAAATTAATGGGTATGTATGATTGCTGAAACATTAAATATAACTCTAATAAATCCTAAGGCAAGAGATTTACTTATCGATTTAGAAAAGTAAAATCTAATTTGCATAAATAATTCTAACACAACTTTTATTGAAACTATTAAAAGAATCGGACAAAGAGCCATTGACATTAATTTAGATGAAATAGCAATTGAAGTTGAAAATGTAAGAGATGAAATATATGATAACCAAAATAATAATTGACACAAATATTTGGGTTAGTTATTTAATTTCAAATAAATACATCGAATTAGATAACATTTTTTTATCAAATAAATTTCAAATAATAGAATTATACTCTGTTCTAAAAATGAGGGAATGATGGACTTTTATTATGACATTCTTACATAAGTATTTATTCATAAAGTATTAAATGAAAAAAAAAATTAGAAAAGCATAAGGACCAGTTTAATATTGATGTTTATAGTGGAATAATAGAGTTAAAAGATGTAAAAAGTTACAGTTTTCAAATTTATAATAATTAATCAAAGGATATAATGAATAATAAAATACCTAATGTAGTAAAAAATAAAATACCTAAATTTTCTCAATTTGATTTGTTAAAATTTGATGATTTTATTTTAGAAGAAGAACATTGCAAAACTGACTGGACAGTTATAGCTAAGAAAATTACTCTAAATAATGAAAGATATTATACTATTAGTTGTTTGATTAATGTAAAAAACAATAATGAAATTACAGAACTACTTAGTAATTATGCATGGAACATAAATCCACAGTTTGGCATACCTAATACAATGGATATAATTAAATCAAATGAACTTCCAACTTACTTGGAAAATAATATTGTTTTTAAACCTTTTGTGATTAGAAGATTATATAATGAAAAATGTTATGAAAAGTTTGAGATAATTCAAAATTTTCTATTATATTACAATACATTTAAATGCGAATTAAAAAATGAATACCAATTTATTGATGATGACGGAGAAACAACTACATTAGTTAAATTTGAATGTAATTCAGAGCTTGATGAAACAGTTAAAGTCAATACACCATTTTTATTAAACTTTCTAAGATTATCAAAATCAGTATTAATTAGATTTCATCAATTTAATCGTCAAATTGATGATCAAGAAAATATAAATATAGATTTAAGTAATAATAGTATTGATTATTCAACTTTATTATCAAGATATAAAATAAATTTAAACAAACAACAAAATACTTTTTACTCTACGTTAATAGGCAAAGATATTATTAAACCTCATAAACTCAATAAACAAAATAATAAACTAGAATATGAAAAATTTATATACTCAGTAGAAAATTCAAAAAACATAGAAGTTAGTTGTGATGAAGGTAAATTATCAAGTTACTTTAATGAAAATAATACTCCTCATTTTTTAACACCAATATATTTTAGATTAAATGTACTTTTAAACTATTATAATGATAATACAAAATACAAAATTGATGAGCGAGGAATAAGTTGTTATAATATTTGGAGTTTAACTATAAGTAGAACTAGTGAAGAATTAATTCAAGTATGGTTAGGTGATTTGGGCAGGATTCCAAATATCGAACAAAAACATTGGAAAATATATAATGTACCACCAAGGGGTTCAATTACAGATTATAGATATAAAATTGATATAGAAGGGAGTTGGGACGATCCACAATTTAACGACTTACCTATTTATTGTTTATTGGAGTTGTATAAAAAAATTAATGTGATTTTTATTAAATTATATTCACAGGAGTTGTTTTTACAATTACATAAAGATGATATTCACTATGTAAAAACATTACATATTCCATTTAGTGATGAAAATAAAGAATATGAAGGGCAAATACTTGCTTTATCTAAAATATTTTGTGATTCAATTAATGTTAAATTAATTAAAAGTATCATAAATGATTATGATAATAATTTAAAATCTATAGAATTATTAAATTATCTATTTATTGAAATAAATATCAAATCAGAAAATAAAGATAAATTAATTAAAATATTAAAATTAATTCAGTCTTTACGTTCAACTGGTGTTGCACATCGCAAAGGTGACAACTATAATAAAATATTAAAAAATAATGATTTAAGTTCAAAAAGTAATATTGCAAAAATAAAACATATCATTGAAATTTTATTTCATTCTTTAAATGATATAAACAATGAATTAACAACGATTTCCAAATAAAAGCTTTATTTCTAGTTATTATTAATTTTATCATTAAATTATAAATTTACTAGTTATTTGCTGGTGTATTGAGCTAAAAATTCGGCTTTCCAAGATTTGAAGTTACCTTCGATGATTTTCTCTCTTGCTGTTGTTACAAGCCATAAATAAAATGCAATATTTTGTTGAGTTGCCAAAATAAGTCCAAGAATTTCGCCAGCTACAGTAAGATGTCTTAGGTATCCAAGAGTGTAGTTATTGCTGGTATAGTTATCTAATCCTGTATCAATTAACTCATCAGAAAATTTATATTTTTGGTTTTTGATATTGATTTTGCCACGTGTAGTGAAGATTTGCCCATTTCTTGCATTTCTTGTTGGCATAACACAATCAAACATATCCACTCCCCTTTCGATAGATTCTAATATGTTTTCTGGCGTACCAACTCCCATCAAGTATCTTGCTCGGTCTTTAGGTATATAATCAGTGCATAAATCAGTCAAATCATACAATAATTCATTCGGCTCACCAACCGATAAACCACCAATTGCAAAAGCGTTAAAATCATATTCGATTATTTCTTGACAATATTCTCTGCGTAAGTTTTCATACATTCCTCCTTGAATTATTGCAAATAATTGTTGTTTGTGGTTATAA
This sequence comes from Kapaibacterium sp. (SeqCode), assembly GCA_041688685.1. Lineage (GTDB taxonomy): Bacteria > Bacteroidota > Ignavibacteria > Kapaibacteriales > UBA2268 > JBDNHS01. The sequence goes on along the minus strand of JBDNHS010000193.1, from coordinate 2,830 downwards.
ATTGGTTCAGTATTTTTGAATTGTATTAAACACCTTTTTGCCCAATCCAAAGATAATTTTGATGAGTTTTTGGTGTACTTTTCATCAGACGGATATGGAACACATTCGTCTAAAACCATCATTATGTCACTACCTATAATTCTTTGGGTATCAACTACATTTTCGGGTGTAAATAAATGTTTTGAGCCGTCAATATGTGATCTGAATTCTACTCCATTTTCATTAATTTTTCTGTTATCTTGCAATGAAAACACTTGATATCCACCACTATCTGTTAGAATTGGTTTGTCCCAATTCATAAACTTATGAAGCCCACCAAAGTGAGTCATAACTTCATTACCAGGTCTCAAATATAGATGATAAGTATTACCCAAAATGATTTGAGCTTTTAATTCTTTTATTACTCTTTGTTCGAGTGTTTTGACAGTACCTTGAGTACCAACAGGCATAAATATTGGAGTTTGAATTTCTCCCCTATCTGTTTGAAGTACTCCTGCTCTAGCTTTTGAATTAGCGTCAGTTTTGATTAGAGTAAAATTATTAGAATTATTATTAAGTGTTAAATCCATCATTTTGTATAATTTGTTTTTAATTTTGGTACAAGAAGTTTGAATATTAAGTGATAAATTAATAAACTACTAAGAATTCCCAAAGTATCGGCAACTAAATCGTAAATGTCGGAATCTCTACCGGGAACAAAACTTTGGTGAATTTCATCACTTATGGCAAAAGTAAATGATATAATAAAAGTATAAACATAACTTTTGTTCAATTGAATATTAGAGAAATCTTTTTCTGGATTATTTATCCTATTTTCAATATCATTAGTGCTTTGATGATTTTGGGAATTTTGCATTAAACAGAAAATAGGCATAAACAACAATATTCCGTAACCCAAAAATCCTATGTAATGTAATATTTTATCTTTTATATCAAAATGAGATATTATATAAGGAATTGCACTTAAAGAAGATAAATAAATTATAAATATAGAATATAAAATTATAGGTAAAAATAAAAAATATTTTAAATTACATATTTTATGTAGTTGTTTATTATAATTCATTTAATAAAAAATAGTTAGAAAAATACTAAAATAGTGTAAAAATGAGTTTTGAAGTATACTTATAAAAAGTTTAACAATTCTATCAAATCACTCGGGGTTAAAGACTCATTAGACTTAGTTTCCGTGTATTTGTCTGCCAAATATGTTTGTAAAATAGAAGCAATAGCGACTGTTTCTAATGTAGTATTTTTATTTGATTTGGGGATATTTTCATTTTTTTTATTTTGCAATTTTTGCACTAAAATGCCTGAAATAAGTCCAGAAAGAAAATCTCCGCTACCAGCTTTGGATAGTCCAGAATTATAATTATTATTAAAGTAATTAGTAAATCCATTTGTAGATAAAGAAGGGAAATATTTAGTATGTACAATGATTTCAAAATCATTTGCTAATTTTTGTGAAAAATCAATGTAATTTTCGATAATATAATTATTGATAGATTCTTCATTATTTAGATTCAAGTCGAACATTTCAAAATTTTTGTTGGGATTGTAAATTGATTTAATTAATCGACAAAACTCAAAAATATGGGGTGTGATGATTAATTTAAACCCAAATTTATATTTTTGCTCTAAACTCAAATTATTCAAAATTAATAAACCATCAGCATCTAAGATTATATATTTTTCTTGATTTATTATTTTATACAACAATAATTCAATAAAATTTAGAAGATGGCTATTTGAACCCAACCCAGGACCAATTAACCAGACATCAGACTTCGAATATTTTTGCAATAACTCTTGAATAAAAACATCTTTTTGGTTTAAATCAAAATCTATAATTTCCTCAAAGTCAATTTCATTTTTAATTACTTCTGGCTTCAAATATTCAAAATTATTACTTTTGTCGGTAATAAAATATACTAATCCAGCACCTATTTTGAGGGTAGTATTTGAGGCAATAATACCTGCACCAGTCATTTCTCTATTTCCTGCAAAGACACAAACACGCCCATAATCAAACTTCGAACTTATATTTTTACGCTTAGGTAATACTTTTCTAAAGGCATCGAAGTCTAATTTGAAATTGAAGTTAAATTGTGTATTCTGTTCTTTTATAAAATCAATAAAAATGTTGGGATAAAATCCGATATCACAAACTTTTATTTCTCCATAATAATTGTGAAGATGATTAAACAACATTCCAATTTTATGCGAAAATAGAGTAAAAGTATAGTCAGTTTTGAAGTAAGTAGAATTATCTAAAATTATTTTTCCGGTATCAACATCAATTCCAGCAGTATTATCTACTGCTAATCTAATTACATTATTCGAAAAGTTTAATTCATTAATAATATTGATTACTTCTTCTGTTTTGCCTTTTAGTTTACTTTTAATGCCAACACCAACAAGGGCTTCGATAATTAGTTCATTGTCATTTATTGAATCAAAGTCAAATATAGATGTGTTATCTCTAAAGACTTCAAATTTATTTATTTGGTTCTGATTTTTTTCTTTTGAATAAATATTGTCATTTTCGTCAATGTGAATATATTCAATTTTTGGAAGGGATTTGGTAAGTGGAATATTAATGTTAAAATGATTTCCATTTTGTAACTGTATTAATTGCTTCAATATTGCTAAATTTTGTTTATTGTCTAAAGAAATTTTATCTAATTTACCTATATGTAAAACTGTAATTTTAACGATATTTTCTAAACTCAAAAGATGTTTTACAAGCGAAATTCCATCACCTCCATTGTTGCCCATACCAGCTAAAATTAATATTTTTCTTATATTGTATTTTTTAATTATTTCAATT
>JBDNHS010000192.1:0-3836 GCA_041688685.1 Kapaibacterium sp. (SeqCode) | reverse complement strand
TGTGGACCTGCCGGGGCAGTTGGTTGTAGCTTTGGTCATGTATCAATTTCAATATCACCAAATGATATTGATAGAGGAACAAGTGCTTTGCAAAATATGAGTATAGCAGATCTTACTTTTTATCCATTTTATTTTATAATTCAGCCATGAGATTTAAAGTAATATTATTATCTCTATTGTCATTTATTTTTATTGGTTTTCAGAATATAAACAAAAATCAAATAACTAATAATTTAAGTAATCTAATTGATAGTTCTTATATTAATAATGATAGTTTGGTATATGAATGTTTAATTTCTGTACAAAAAGATGATTATAATTTTAAGGATACAAATTTAATTAAAGTAGTTTTAAATGAAAAAGATGCTTTGATTGGTTTGAAATATAGTATAGAATCACTTAATTACAAGTTAATTTACAATGATTATAAATATTATATTTTAAATAAAATTAATAAAACTTACGAAATAAAAAATATTACCTTAATTAATTATGCTGACATTTTAAATCATCATAACTTTTTAATCGTTAAAAGATCAAATCTTTTTAAAAGTTTATATAAAAAAATTATAGACGATGATAATTATTCTGAAGTAATAGAAAAGGATAATATTAAAATTATTTTTGAGATTAATTCTGAAGACTATGACCTTTATGATAGTTATAATTTATATATTTCAAAAAATGATTATTTACTTGATTCTATAATTCATTTTACAAGACACGGTAAAAAGAGAAAAGTAACAAGTTATATTTATAAAAAATTAAAGTATAATTACATTACTGAAGATGATTTCATAATGGATAAAAGTATTTATTATTTTAACGATTAAGCACTAATTCAAATTACACAATAAAAAAAATGGGACAAAATTATTGTCCCATTTTTATTTCTCTTTACATCAATCGTAAAATTTATCCAATTGTTCTCTTTTTCAAACAAAAACACCCAACGCTAATTATCTATAACGCCGCCACCAAGACAATATTCGCCATCATAAAAAATTGCAAACTGTCCTCTGGCTATGCCTTGGTCATATTCATTCATTTTTACATTCAACTTGCCATCAGCCAAATGAATTATATTGCCATCAGCTACTTTGGGTCCGTGTCTCAACTTTATTTTTAGATTAGTGCCATCAGTGGGGATTTTATCTATCCAATTTAAGTCAGCAACAATCAACTCATTTCTGTGTTTTTCTATTATAGTGTTGCCATTTGATACATAAACAATATTATTTTCTAAGTCTTTCTGTACCACATACCAAGGTCCACCACTTAGCCCCAAACCTTGTCTCTGTCCGATTGTATGGAACCAATAACCTTTATGATTACCCAATTTTTTGTTGGTATCGATATCTATAATATCACCAATTTGTTCACCGAGATGGAATTTCACAAAATCTGAAAATTTGATTTTACCCAAAAAACAAATTCCTTGACTGTCGGGTCTGTTTTTATTAGGCAAATCAAACTCTTCTGCTAATTGTCTGACTTCTTTTTTTGTATAATTTCCGATTGGAAACCAAATTTTGGATAACTGTTCTTGATTTAGGTAAGTCAAAAAATATGTTTGGTCTTTTACTTTATCAGGTGCAGTTTTGAGTAAGAATTTATTAACCCCATTGTCATTAATTTCCTCAATCATAGCATAATGTCCTGTCGCAACTTTATCATATAAATGAGTAGTATATTTTAGAAAAGCACCAAACTTCACTTGTTTGTTACAAAATATATCTGGGCTCGGAGTGCGTCCTGCTTTTAGTTCTCTAATTGTATATTCGACAACGGTATCCAAATATTCTTTTTGTAAATTTAGGAGTTCTAACTTTACATCAAATTTTTCGCAAACTGCTCTCGCATTTTTCAAATCGTCATCCCAAGGGCATTCCCCCAGAAAGCTCAACTCGTCTTCAAGCCATATCTTTAGATAATAAGCGGTAATATCATATCCTTGAGACTTTAGCAAAGCCAAAGCTACCGAACTATCTACGCCCCCTGATAATAATACAGAAATCTTCATTTTTGGTGTTAATAAGAAGTTGTATAAGATTTTTTATAAGTGTATTTTATTATTTTATAATTTACTTTTATAGTATGTTATAAAATCTAAAACCATTTATCGAATTTTACACATTGACGATTAGATGTAACTATATTTAAAATTTAGCAAAAATATAGGTTGAGGTATTTATATTGGAATTAATCTGTGTATTTGTTTAGCTATTTATATAATGAAGCAAATCAGAAAAATATGTTTAAATATTCAATTAGATTTTATTAACAACAGAATTAATTCTATTCAATAATTCTTGCTGAATAAATAAAGTTTGTTGTTTGAGTTTTAATTTGTGGTCAAGAGTATTTTTTTTATTTTCTAACCATTTTGGATTATTAAATTCATTATAAAAGCAATATGGCTCTTGTTGTATGAATTTTGTATTTTCTTTATTCAAGAAGTTTAATAAAAACACAGTTTTTTTGACAAAATTATTATTGATTTGGTATTTCGGATTTAGTATAATAGAAGTAATTGTATCAAGAGCAGTCATTCTATATATATCTTTATCTTGGTGAAAATGACTTAGCAAAATGAATAAATTCTCAACATTTAAATTTTGAGAGTTGATTTTATTATTATTCATTTTGTAGATAATACTTTCATTTTTGTTCGTCCCAAATTCATTAAAGAAATTTGTGATTTTGTTGTTATAGTCTATACCATCAGGGTGTAATATCTTTACTAAATTTTTATAAAGAGTATTTGTCATTGATTTAATTTCTTTTTCACCAATATTTTTAGTGTTAAAAAAAATCAAATTGTTAAAGTCATAATTATTATCCTGATTACTATCTTGAATATTGTTAAAGCTATTAGCATTAACTCTAAATTTATTAATTATATTATCAACTAAATTATTTGTGTTAAAGTTTGTAAAATCTTTAAAAGTTTGATTATTTGTTTTATAATGATTAGACTTTAAATTAATTAATTTTGTTTTTGAATAATTATTAATTTTATTTGAAATTTCTTCGTTGATTATTGCAATTTTATCCTCAATATTATAAATCATATTTACGGTTTCGCCAAAACATTCTGAATACCTATTAATAGAAAAATCTTTTATTACCGTATTATAATAGTGCCAAATATTAAGTTCGTGTATTACCATAGCACATAATTCATTGATTGAGTAATTGTCAATCAATAGATTATTTACTTGGTCAAAATTATTTTTGTTTCCATAATTTTGGTTTTTGTTAAAAGTTTGATAATTCTGATAACTTTCGTTATCATTATAATTATTTTCAGAATTATTTGTGAACTTAAATTGATTTTCTCTATTCATTTTATAAGTAAGTTTATTTATTTATTTAAATTTTGTTTTCTATCAACTCTTCCAAAGCTGCCAATGCAGACCTAAGATGAGGAATAATTATCGAACCACCGATTACTAATGCGATGTTTAATGTTTCATTGATTTCTTGCTTTGTTGCACCCAAATTAAAAGCATTTCTGATGTGATATAACACACAATCATTACATCTAAGTAATAAAGAGCAACTAAGTCCCATCAACTCTTTAACTTTTTCATTCAAAGCACCCTCTGAATAAGCGTTTGTATCCAAATTATAAAATCTTTTGTACGGCAGAAAGTCCTGACTGTTTACTAAATCATTGCCTTCATTTCGCCTTTTATCAAACTCTTCAAAAATAGACATATTTATTATACTTAAATTCAAAAATTTTAACTTAAAACTATTATCTACAATTATTATCTACAAAATTTAATTATTCAATTTCTATGCCCAAATAATACATTATTCAATATTTA
>JBDNHS010000191.1:0-2720 GCA_041688685.1 Kapaibacterium sp. (SeqCode) | reverse complement strand
CTACCAATATAAGCATAAAACCAATCTTGTTCATACCTCAAATGAGATTCTGTAATATCTACATCACTATTTAAGTTGTTGAATTTAATATTTTGTCTTAACAAAGGGTCTTGAAGTGCTAATTGTCTATCACCATTAAGTAACGACCCATTAGTTGCTTGTAATAAATACCCTAATTTTCTATCAATAGTTCCATTTAATCTAAATCCACCATAAGCCATTAACGCATTTCTATTTCCTGACATATTACTATGTTGAAAGTTATAATCAACCTTACCTAATGGTCTTAAAATCACTTTATTATTTGAGTCTTGATAATGATAAAGATATTTTTCAGTATTATTGAATAAATTTGAGCTAAATAATTGATTTGTATCAATATCATTATAAAACAAAACTATTCTTTCGAGTGGTAAAAGATTGTGCCCTTCAGAATTTTTAGAGAAATCTTTTGAGTTATTATTATAGTAATTTCCACTTTTAATATTATAATCAAATACTTCAAATTCTGTTAAATATCTATATAAAGTTTCTTTGTCATTATAAGAAAGTTTATTTTCATTTTCTTTTAAATTAATTAATACTTTAATCACTTCTTTTTTTGTTAAAGGTAGTGCTGATAAAGACATATTTTGCATATAACCCTTATTTTCTGCTCTCAACAAAAAATCATAGACAGGATTAGATATCGGAACATTTTCTACTTGTCCAAATAAATAATTTATATTAATAAAGAATAATATTAAAAGTATTAATTTCAAATATTGTTTTAAATTAGTTAAATGAAGTTGTTATTTTTTAAAAATATTAAATACTAAAAATGTTATTGAAGCCAAAGCACCCAACAAAGAAGCATATAATCCATATTGTTGGTCAGAAACTTGTTTTGGAATGTCTGGTTCACCAGGAACATAAACTAAGTCACCATCCTGTAATGGGTTTTCTTCAGGGTCTAACCAAATTTTATTTTCGCCTCTTATAATACGTGTTCTGTCTTTTTCAGCAATTGTAGTATAACCTCCAGCTTTTTGTATATACCATTCAAAATCTTTGTTTCCGTCAAATGATACAAAACCCGGATTTTTTACTTTACCAAATATATAAATTTTATTTTGCTTTTCAGCAATATAAATCACATCTCCATCTTCTAATAATAAATCTTCAGACTTGTTTTTCGAATTTAATGCGACATCAAAATTGCAAGAAACATAAGGTCTTTTATTAACTAAATCTAACATAAATCTTGATGTATCTTCTAATGTTAGGTCACTATTTTGGAAATAATCCATAAATTCTTTTCTTTTGTCTTCATAAGAGTTATTTTGATTACTTCTTCTTAAAACATAAGAGTTGCCCAAAAAAGCTTTTTGTGTAATGCCACCAGCACTTTCAATTAATTCTTTTAGAGTAGTTTGGTTATTATTTATTTGGAAAATCCCTTCATTATTAACCTGACCTTTTAATGATACCAAACCATTTAGATTATTGACGTAGTCTTCCTTTTTTTCGACCACTACAAAACAACCAGGGCTCAAATTATAATCTTGACTCAATAAGTTCATTTCTTTATCTATTGTGATATGAACTTTTTCCCCTGTGGAATTATAGAAAAAAACTTTGTCAATATCAGCAGTACTTTTTAGTCCAGCTCCACATTTAAGCAAAAAAGAAAGTTTGTCATCTTTTTTGAACTCCAAGGTATAAGGTCTTATCACTTCACCAGAAATTGAGATTGTTGGGAAGTTGGTCTCTTCGAAAGGTACATAAATTTTGTCTCCTTCTTTAATGTGTGGGTCTTGTGAATAGTCATTTGAAGCATAAAACCTTTCTAAATCAACATTTAAAGATCTACCATCATTTCTAATTACACTAATGTTTCTTGTACTATAATAAGCTTTGGAAGATACACCAGAGCTCAGGTATGTTGTTTCAAATTCATTTTTTCTTCTAATATTATCTAAATTCATAGGAGAGTTCATAGATGTTTTATCATCAGAGCTAACTCTATTGAGGTAATTTAGAATAGTAGAAATTCTATAAGTTGATGGAAAAACGTAAGTACCAGGTATTGATACATTTCCAGTTATTGTAATAATACAACTTCTAGGTTTTTTGATAGTTAATATGATTCTGAAATCTTTTATTTGAGTTTTTAATAATTCCTCAATTTCTAACTTCAGTACAGCCAATGTTTTATTTTTTGTGTTTATTTCACCAAAATTACGAGGTAATATGAGTAAATTATCAGGAGTTATCTCAATGTATTCTTCTTTATTAGAAGTTGGTAAAATTTTGAGTAATAAGACATCACCAGGACCAGGAAAGTAATAATTTATATTAATATCATTACCTACAGGCAAGTTGTTAGATTGACTCATATTAGAATTCAAAGAAGATTTAATCTCATCTTCCATCAATGATTTGCCACCAACTTTATCAATATCAAACTGTGAATATGAGTATTGAATAGAAAAAATTAATATTAATATAAATATTAAGTTAAACTTTAATATGGATATATTAAATTTTAGAAAAAACTTTTTGTTGAATAATTGCATTAGAATATATTTCGTTTATAATAACGTTACACAATATAAAAGTAAATATTTAAAATGTTGATTGATTTTGTAGATGAAAATTACTAAAAAAAATAAAATTAAAAATTTACTCTGCTTTCAAACGTAACTAAGTAATTATTAACTTATTTTATAATTAAATTT
>JBDNHS010000190.1:0-5428 GCA_041688685.1 Kapaibacterium sp. (SeqCode) | reverse complement strand
TTTATTTCAATCAAAATTTAATTTAGATGGTACAATAGATGAAACACATATGAGATTATTTATTAAAGAATACGCAAATTTTAAGATGGTTAATTTTACCCTAGTTAGAAATTTAACAGCAGAAGGATATTGGAATAAAATTCAATTATATAAAGATACCGAAGATAAACATTATATTTTTCGCTCTTCTATAAATAGAAAGGAAAGAAGTTCTGAACCAGATGATGAATATTTGTATAAATCATTTGATGAAAATTTAAAGCACATAATTTTATATTTTTTATTAAAATATTATTATCCACATATTAAATATAGGATCGTTCCAGAAGTTTATTATTTTGGACTATATATAAATCAAGAAACTAATGAAAAAAATTTTATTACTTGTATGGAAGTAGGGAATCAAACTTTAGGAGCTTATTTTGAATCAATGCCGACAAATTATCCAGAAATGAGAAGAGTGTTATTTACAATATTTCGGTCATTAGAAATATTTAATGATTTAGGACTAGATTTTAAACATGGTGATTTAAAATATAATAATGTACTTATGACTAGAGAAAATAAACCAATGATTATTGATTTTGGTAAAGCCAGATTTAAACTCGATGATTTATTGTTCGAAATAAATGATGATATGTCCGCACATTATGATAATCCTTATATCAACGTTACGCACGATATAATGCAATTACTTTCTTCTCTATTTATACCAAAAAAATACTCGATTTTCGTATCAGAACAAAGTTTAAATAAAGATGATTATGTAATAGATGTTTATGAAATTTTTAACTTTGTCAGAAATAAAAATTCTTACATGTTGGAAGGTGATGTGATGGAAAAAACAATAAATAATAGATATAGGAAATTATTTGTCCCTTATCAAAATTTTTACTTAAAATTTAAGATGGCGAATGGAGTTGATTTAAATGAATTATCCAAATATGCCCCAGGAATAAATTTAATAATAAGGTCAAGTGATTTAGCAGTAAATTTAGGGATATCAGATATTGAAGATGAAAAAATTTTTGATAAATATGAAAAAAAATATTTAAAATACAAAATAAAATATATAAAACTAAAACATAAATATTTGAACGGTTATAATTCTATAAAATAATTCTTAAATATTATATATTAACAACAACTAATATTATTTTCATTCTTATTTGATGGTTGTAAATTAATATTCTTTCTATTACTTTTATCAAAGGTATCTATCATTGTACAAAGCATTGTTATTTTATTTTTGGCAATTAATTCAAATATTTCTTTTATATTTGAATTAATTTTTGCGGATGACTCAAAAAAATGCATATTATTTGCCTTGGCATATTCTTCCGCCTCCTCATAACTAACTATGCGTTTCTCTTCTAAATCAACTTTTGTTCCACATAATATTAATAATGGATTTCCTACTGTAAATTTTTTAACCTCTTCTAACCATTTATGAATATTCCGAAAAGTATTTTTATCTGTTATATCATAACATAATAATACTGCATTAGAACCACGATAATATGATGCAGTTATTGTTCGAAATCTATCTTGACCTGCAGTATCCCATATTTGAAATTTAATTGTTTTATCTCTAAAATCCATAGTTTTAATTTTAAAATCGACACCAATTGTGCTTATATAACCAGTGTTAAAAACATCATCGGTAAATCTCATCATTAGGGAAGACTTTCCGGTTCCACTATCTCCAATTACTAAACATTTTACTAAATAATCATAATCGTTTGACATAATTAATTGTTAATATTTGAAATATCTACTATTAGTATAGATATTCTTTTTTAATTTTAATTTTTATAATTTTTTGTATTATAATAAAAATGTAAATTATATATAAAAACATGTTCAAATTATTTCTTTTTTTATTAAATAATTTTTATAAAAAATAGTTGTAATACAACAGAGTATAAATTTTGAGTCACTAGTTTAGCGTTTATATTAATTAATTAACTAAGGGATACCATTTTTTATTCATAAAAGACTATGTATTGATTAGTCCGTGGTATAGTATAATCATGAGTAGAACTAGTAGAAATAGTTGCAAAACTTGATATCATGAATTTTCAAATTTTTAATTAATTCTGCGGTATGTGGCTCGTGATGCGAATAATTAGCGTGACCAAGACTAAAATCTGTTTCTTGTTTATACAGGGGAATTTTATAACTATCAGAACTGGTCGTATATTCTTTTACAATATACATATCTTTGCCAGTTTCATCTACAATCAATGAAATAATAGCTAATTCAGAAGACCATGAATATTTTCCTCTTTTTTCATTATCAAACTCCATGGAATCTTCAATCGCAGCGACGAATTTACCCTCTGCATTTTCAATTAATGTATTTGCATCTGAAGTGAGATTTTGACCAGTGATTATATTTTGACCAATCTTAATACTTGAAAAACTACGTTCCCAGCACCTTCCCATGTTGATAAGCAAAAGACAGTATTTAACAACGGGTCTTATATAAGAAAGTAATATTGTTATGCTAGAAACATTTATAATTTCAATTTTTTTAATAATTTAATAAACTCTTAACACCGTCTTATATTTGTCTTCATGCAAATCTTTCACATAATGCGATAAATTATTATTTTAATAGTCTATAACACGACACCACTACTAAGTTGCATAAAAGCATATGATCATAAATTAAAATGTTTTAATATTGAACTAATTATTATAATTAATACAACACTGTATATGAAAGCGTTCATGTGATTGATTTTATAGACGAATATTTAAACTTATTGACGGAATAATTATAAAACATAAAGTAAATAAAATATTGAGTAGTTCTAAGAACCAATTATTTAGTAAAATTTTACAAAAAATATTTTTATAAGTTATTGTTAATATAAAAGATAAAATTGTTAAATTTTTCATAAAGTTCTGTTTCATTATTTGATTCGGAACATAAATTTAATTCAATTTTATGATTTATTTCACAATTATTTTTCATATTTTGCGATTTGATATTAAATTTTATAAGTTTAATTTCATCATCAGTTTTTTCAAATGTTAAAGCTAAATTAGAACATAAAATCAAGTCCATCGAATCATAAGATATTTTAATATTTAACCATGTTTGTTTATATGTTAAAATATTCCCTTCTTGTAATTTTATGTTGTGTGTTGGTGCAATATTATAATTTGCTGGCTTTACATATTTAATAAATTTTTTCATAAAATCCAATGTAGGAGTAAATTTAACATTTATTACACATATATTTTTTTTTTCTTCATTTGATATTCCTAATAATGGTTTTAGTCCCCATTTTAACAAAAAATTTATTAAGTATCTAAATGTTCTAACTAAAATATTTTTCAATATATATTTATCAATGTACTGTAGTATTATTAGATAATTTTCGCCAAATATTCCAAATATTTTTTTTACCATTGCCATAAAACTAATTCTTATTTCATCTAATGACATAATTGCAAATAATTTTAGTATTTGTGATATGGATATTGAACCAGAAGATTTTAATATTGAAATCATTTGTTTGGAAATAAATGTTCCTAAAGCCATATTCAATACATCTTGTGAACTAAAATTATTAGTTGATTGTGATATAAGAGTTTCATCTTTAGCCATTGATTGTTCCTATGTTAAATGTTATTTATTATAAAAAGTATATTATATATTTATTTTTTTCAATTTTTAATTATAATAAAAATTATTCACTTAAATATACATATTCAATACAAGTTATGTCCATATACATACATATTATTATTATAAATGACTTTAATAATAAATAAAATAATTCCTTATGTACTTTATTCCAATAATTATTATAATATTCTGGATTATGCAAAGAATTAAGAATATTGTCTATCTCAAATAATTCTGGTTCGCCATTTATTGTATTTATAATATCATTATAACTGTTCTTTTTATTAAAAAATAGAACTGCAAATAATAAAGTCAAAAACATTATATGTGAATTATAATAGTCTAATATTTAATTAGTTTATTTTAATTAAGTATTTTTGTAGCATTTATAAAAATGAATAACCTAATTATCAATAATTAATTCGCATCCAAATGGAACTTTTACATTAATTGGTTTATATGGTTTTACCAATTTAATTTTTTTTAAATTTATTGGTAGATTAGATATAGGTTCATACAAATAATTTATTTGCAAATATTCACAATCTTCAAATAAATTATCTATATTTGAATAACTATTTATTCCAATACCAACATCGAAAATATTAGTAATGTCAAATTTTATTGATGAAATATTACAACGATGTAATGAAATATATTCTAAATTATTTAATTCTTTCATCCACTTTGGTAGAATTTCAATTTGTGTATCCGAAAAACTTAAATAATTTAATTTTGTGCATTTAATCAAAGATTTTTGTAGAATTTTTACTGGATTATCGTCAAATATAAAATGTTTTAAATTAGCCAATGACATAAATTTATTAGGTATTGACATAATATTATTAGAAGAAATATCTAATATTTCTAAATTGAATAATTCGAAAATTACTTCCGGAAATATATTTGAACCACATCCAAATATATTTACTTCATTTATGTATCCGTAATTTGATTCTTTTAATTCAAGTAATCTTTCCAAGGAATTAATTGAAAACATTTGTATATTCATATAATTATTATATAAATATTGTATAATTATCAATTTTTTTACAATATAATACAAGTACTTTTCATTTTGACTATTAGTCTACAATCGCCATTACTCATTGGAAAAAATTTTACAACACAATTATCTTTATTTAATTCTTTTATTATTAATTTTTTAAATTCTTGAGAATAATTTTTAATAATGAATTCTACTCTATCCGGTTTTTTGTGACTCCATCTGATTAATTCATTGCCGTTTACTATCGGTTTATATTGTGGAGAACGTTTATTAGGTAAATAATATTCATGATTCCACTCTTCAATAATATCCAATATGCGCTTAATATGTATATAATTAGAATCCAAATTTTCCATTATTATAGAACGAATACTTAATACTATAAGATTATCTATTATGTAAATTTTTTTTCAGTTTTTTTAATCTTGAATGGCAACAACCAAATTCATCATTGGACTAAATGCGTGGTGAGCACTTAATTGATTGCTTAGGACCCAAGAAGCTGTCATGGTTTGCTCTTTCTTCTTCTCGAACTATTTTCCCGTAGTCTACGAGTGTACTTCACTCGCTCTTCTCATTCTGTCTCTGTGTGCTTTTCTCTGTCCTTTTCTCTCTCTTTCTCTCTCTTTCTTTCTCTCTCTCTCTCACTATCTCTTTCTCTCTTTCTCTCTTTCTTCCTTTCTCTTTCTCTCTCTCCCTCTCTCTTTCTCTCTCTCTCTTTCTCTTTTTTTTTCACTCTCCCCTTTCTCTCTCTGTTTCTCTGTCTGGTGAGCGTC
>JBDNHS010000024.1:0-2038 GCA_041688685.1 Kapaibacterium sp. (SeqCode) | reverse complement strand
TCTTGGTCCAGCAAAAGGAAAAGATTTTGCCACAACATTAGGACCATTTATGATTACGCCAGATGAATTATTCGAAAATTTAGTCGATGATGAGAATACAAAAATAAAAGGAAATATGTATGATTTAGAGATGAAAGCCTTCCATAATGGTAAGCAAGTAAGTCTTGGTAATACTAAAGATATGACATTTTCATTCGCTGAAATAATCGAAAGAGTATCTTATGGTGCAGAAGTTTTTCCTGGTGATGTTATTGGTTCTGGGACTGTTGGTACTGGTTGTTATTTAGAATTAAATGGAACTTGGGTTAGGGAAGCCAAAGAAAATGGTAAAGATTTCTCACCAATTTGGATTAATGATGGAGATGACTTTACTCTCGAAATTGAAAAATTAGGCAAACTAAACAATAGTATTAAATTAAATGAAGATTCTTATTCAATTCTTAGTAAAAAGAAAATTTAGAAAGCTAAATCAAAAACTTTTACCAAGAACTTTAAACAAAAATAGCGTATTCTAATACGCTATTTTGTTTTTAAAATGAGAAACTAATTACTAACTAATTACAAATACCCTAAATATTAATCTAATAGCTTCTGTATTAAATTTATTAATTTATCATATTCAACTGGTTTAGTAAAATAATGATTTACGCCAGCTGTAATTGCAATTTCTTTTTCGCCAAACATAGCAGAAGCAGTAACTGCAATAATGAGTATATTATTGTTTTGACTTCTTAGTAGTTTAGTTATTTCTAATCCATTTTTGAATGGCATTTTCATATCTAATAACAAGCAATCATAGTTATCTTTTGATAACTTTTCTAAGGTTACATCTCCATTTTCTGCTCTTACTAATTCATATTTTTTTAATTTATCCAAAAATTTAAAAAGTATCAAATAATTTGTATCATCATCTTCAGCTATTAATATTTTTTTCATATTTTATTTTTATAAAAGAACCATTACATTATAATTCAAATATAATTTTTTTAATCTTAATATCAAAATATTTAACTTAATTAATTTTGAATGTTTAGAAATTTGCATCTTTTTGAATGATACTGCGTCTACTTAATCAAATCTTAAAATTTAATCTTCAAATTCATTATAATTGGAATGATTACTTATGATTGAAATTCAAAATATCAAAATTAATAAGGTAAAAACTTATATAATTCCTATAAAAAATACTAAAATTGATGATTTTGTATTGCAAAATATTAAAAGTGTTTTAGAGTTTATTTCAGAAATAAACTTTAAAACTGAGCAGATGAATGGACAACTTCAAAATTTAATTTCTATTGAAGCCAAATCACTCAATTTTGATTATGAAAAAGTTATTGCTGAACTTATAAAAAATCAAATTGAAGTTGTTTTAACAGAAAAAATTTATGGGGTAAAAGGTATGACTTGTGCCTCTTGCTCTAATAGTGTTGAAACAATATTAAATAATACTGAATTTGTAATCAAAGCAAATGTAAACCTAATCGAAAATTCTGTAAAAATTAAGTATTTCCATACTCTAATCCAAGAGGAAGATTTGGCTCAAAAAATCAGCTCAATTGGATATGAATTAGTATACAATAAAAGAGAAGATACTAATGAAAACAACTTACAAAATGATACCCAAACTAATGAAAATATAAATTTCAAATCAAACTCCTATTCATATTCTATTAATGATGAAATTGATTTATTAGAAAAAATAGAAATAGATAAACTCAACAAAATAAAATTAAAAACAATTGTTGCAACTATATTTACCATTCCAATTGCTATTATTGGTATGTTTTACCATACCCATAACTTCGCTAATTATATTATGTTAATATTATCAATTCCAGTGGTAATATTTTCTGGTCGTGATTATTATAAAAATCTATTCAATTTTTTGAAAACAAAAAAAGCAAATATGGATACACTTGTCGGTATGTCGACTGGATTTGCTATCGTTTTTAGTATAATTAATACATTTCTGCCTAATATATTTTCTAAATATGGACTAATGAGCCATACATATTATGAGTCCGCTGTTGTAATT
>JBDNHS010000189.1:0-21078 GCA_041688685.1 Kapaibacterium sp. (SeqCode) | reverse complement strand
TAACAACTGGAATGCAAATATTTGGGTAAAACAGGGGATTTTGCAGATATTCAAATATAGTAAAATGATTGATATGTCTGACGGGAATTTTGCTTTCTTTGATAAAGATTTGCTCAATACTCAGAAGTTTAGTTTGGAAAGTGGTGTTAGAATTGTGCCAGGTGGCTCAACTATTCGTAATGGTGCTTACGTATCAAAAGGTGTAATTTGTATGCCTCCGATGTATATTAATATTGGTGCTTACGTAGATGAAGGAACAATGGTTGATTCTCACGCATTGGTTGGCACTTGTGCACAAATAGGTAAAAGAGTGCATATTAGTGCAGCTGCACAAATTGGTGGAGTTTTAGAGCCGGCAGGTGCAAGTCCAGTTATAATTGAAGATGATGTGATGGTTGGCGGCAATTGTGGCGTGTATGAAGGTGTTATAGTAAGAAAGAGAGCAGTTTTATCTTCTGGTGTTATTTTGAATGCTTCGACAAAAGTTTATGATTTGATTAACAACAAGGTATTATTTGCACAAGATGGCAAACAATTGGAAATACCTGAGGGTGCTGTTGTAGTTTCTGGTTCACGTCCTATTAATAATGATTTTGGAAGAGAAAATGGATTGTCGATTTATTCTCCATTGATTATTAAATACAGAGACGAAAAAACAGATTCTAAAACTGCATTAGAAGATGCATTGAGATAAGATTTTATTCAAAAATAGATTTTAAAAAATAAAATAATAAATACAAAAATAATAGTAATAAATTTAATTAGTTATGTTTAGTCCATTACCAGAAAAATTCACATATCCTGAATTAGAGAACGAAGTACTTAAGTCTTGGGAAGAAAATAAAATATTTGAGAAGTCTTTAGATTTACGTAAAGGTGCACCATATTATACTTTTTATGAAGGTCCACCTACAGTAAATGGTAAGCCAGGGCTTCATCACATGATGGCTCGAACAATCAAAGATTCTATTTGTAGATACAAAACGATGAAAGGGTTTTATGTCAGAAGACAAGCCGGATGGGATACTCACGGTTTGCCTGTTGAAATCCAAGTAGAAAAGCAATTAGGCTTTAAAAATAAGAATGAAGTTTTGGAATTTGGAATAGATAAATTTAATGAGGTTTGTAAAAAATTTGTTTATGAAAATATAGAAATGGACCATGGTTGGCGAACTCTTACTTCTCGTATGGGTTATTGGGTTGATATGGATACTGCCTATATTACTTGTACAAATAATTATATAGAATCAGTATGGTGGGCATTAAAACAATTTTTTGATAAAGGGCTAATTTATAGAGGATTTAAGGTTGTACCTCAATCCCCCACTATAGAAACTCCATTGAGTTCACATGAGTTATCACTTGGTTATAAAGATGTTAGAGACCCAAATTGTTTTTTAGAATTAAAAATAACTAATACAAAATTTGAAGAATTGAAAGATGCTTCGATATTAGTTTGGACGACTACTCCTTGGACACTTTTTGCAAATGTGGCTTTGGCTGTTGGCAAAAAATATGATTATGCTTTGGTAGAGAATACTATTAAAATTAATGATACAATTATAACCAAAAAAGTATTATTAGCGAAAGAAAGATTAAGTATATTAGATGGTGAATATACTATAATCAAAGAATTTAAGGGTGAAGAATTATTTGGTACTGGTTACGAACAAATATTTGATTATTGCAAAATAGACAAAAATGAATTTTCAGATGCTTTGACTATTCTTGAAGGTGATTTTGTTACTACTGATAATGGTACAGGTGTGGTTCATTTGGCTCCAGCATTTGGTGAAGACGATTATCAAATGTCTAAAAAATTCAAAATACCATTTTTGCAACCAGTCAGTGCTAACGGACATTTCACAGATGAAATTACTGCTTTTGCAGGAAGAGCAATCAAAAATTTCACTTATGCAACAAAAGTTGAAGGCACTAATGAAGAAATAGTTACGAATGAAGAAGGTGCAGACAAAGATATTATTATAGCTCTTAAACACGCTAAAAAAATATATAGATCTTCAATGGATTATTTGCATAGTTACCCACATTGTTGGAGAACTGGAAATCCGCTTATGTATTATGCTCGTGAGTCTTGGTTTATAAAGTCTCCAGAGTATAAAGATAGAATGATTGAGCTTAATAATACAATTAATTGGCAACCTTCCGAAATAGGAACTGGTAGGTTTGGTAATTGGTTAGAAGAAGTAAAAGAGTGGTCATTATCAAGAGATAGATTTTGGGGTACGCCCCTTCCAATTTGGGTAAATGAAGAAGATAATGAAGATATAATGGCTGTCGGTTCTATTGAAGAATTAAAAAAAGGCTATATATTAGAAAATGGAATTAAGAAATCAGTAAGTGAATTAAGTGATGATGTGATTGATTTGCACAGACCTTTTGTAGATAATGTATATTTTGATATTGAAGGTAAAACTTACAAAAGAGTACACGAGGTAATAGATGTGTGGTTTGACTCTGGCTCTATGCCATTTGCTCAAATGCACTATCCATTTGAAAATCAAGAGCTATTTGCTCAATCTTTTCCAGCTGATTTTATAGCTGAAGGAATTGACCAAACTCGAGGCTGGTTCTATACTTTACATAATATTGCAACTGCTATATTTGATAAACCAGCATTCAAAAACATTGTTGTAAATGAACTAATTTTAGACAAAAATGGTGTTAAGATGTCTAAAAGATTGGGCAATACAATTGACCCATTTGAAATAATGGAAAAATTAGGTGCCGACTCTGTTAGATGGTATTTATATGTAAATAATCCACCTTGGAAAACTACAAAATTTGATGAAGATGATTTGGCTAAAACTGTTATTTCGGATTTCTTTAGATCATTGACTAATACTTATGCTTTTTTTACTTTATATGCTAATATTGATGAGTTTAAAGGTACAGAAACTATTATACTTGTTGAAGATAGACCAGAGATAGATAAATGGATTTTGTCAAGACTTAACTCTTTGATAAAAGACTTTTCTAATTATATGGAAGAATATGAATTAACAAAAGCTCATAGAGAGATACAAAGCTTTGTAATTGATGAGTTATCCAACTGGTATATAAGAAGAAATAGAAGAAGATTTTGGAAAGGTGAAAATGACTCAGACAAAATAGCAGCATATCAAACGTTAAAAGAAGTATTATTGAATATAACTTATATGATGGCTCCTAATGCTCCATTCTTGGCTGATTATTTATATACAAGATTACGCACTGAAGAGATGCCAGAATCAGTCCATTTGGTTGATATGCCATTATTTAATGACAAATTAATTGATTTGGACTTAGAAAGAAAAATGGAATTAGCTCAAAGGATAGTTTATATTTCGAGGTCTTTGAGAGAGAAATCAAAAATCAGAACAAGACAACCTTTGCAAAAAATACTTGTTCCGATAAACAGCCCTACTCACAGAAGAGATTTGCAATCTGTGGAAAATATAATCAAAGAAGAGATAAATATTAAAGAAATTTTATATGTTGATGATAAAACTTCTAATATAGTAACTAGGTCTGCAAAAGCTAACTTTAAAACTCTGGGCAAAAAGTATGGTAAACTAACAAATTTATTAGCTCACGAGATTAAAAAGATGTCTAACGGTGATATTCTTGAATTAGAGAGTAAAAATAAATTTATAATTAAATATGATAGCCAAGATTACGTTATAGAATTTGATGACATTGAGATATCTTCTCAAGAGATTGAAGGCTGGTTAGTTGGCTCTGACAGAGGTGTTACTGTTGCTCTCGATACATTTATTTCACAAGAGCTAAAAGATGAAGGTAATGCAAGAGAATTAGTAAATAGAATACAAAATTTAAGAAAAGAAAGCGGTTTCGAGGTAACGGATAGAATTAATACTTATATTATTTTGGAAAATAATAATATTTTGGAATCTATAAATAAATTAGATAATTATATTAAATCTGAAACTTTATCTGAAACAATTACAATTGAAACAATTACAATTGAAACAATTACAATTGAAACTTTGGAAAATCCTTTGGAAAATCCTTTGGAAAATGGTTACATTAAAGAAGAATTAATAGAAGACTTTGTTTACCTAAAATTAACTAAAATATAATATAAATTTTAGAAAATTAATTAAGTTATTAACAAAAATTAAATTTCTTTGTTTTTATTTTTATAATTAATTAATATTGAAGAATTTAATAAATATAAATCAAAAATGACTTTTGGAGTTTTTAAAAATGGCGAATAATAATAATAAAATTGAAGAAAATATAGAATCCGAAGTGGAAGTAGAAACTACCGAGAAAAAAAGAGGACGTCCTAAAAAAGAGGTCGAAGAAGTAGTAGAATTAGAAGTAATTCCTGTTGAAGAGACTATTGTTTTAGACCCTAATTTGAGATTTTCTGACGAAGAGTTAGAGGAATTCCGTGCTGTTATTATTGATAGTAAATTAGAGACCTTAGACGAATTACAGATGTTAAAGGACAGATTAGAAGATTTGACTAATTTCGATTCAGCCGAAGAATCTATGATTTACTCGATGCACATGGCAGAACAAGGATCGGAGGCAGCAGAAAAAGAAAAAACTTATGCTCAAATTCAAAGAATAAACGAATATTTGATGAAACTTGAGGAATCATTAGTTAGAATAAACAACAAAACTTATGGTATTTGTAAAATGTGCAACATCAAAATTGCAAAAGAAAGATTGATGGCTGTTCCAATTACTACTTTATCTGCATCTTATAAAATTCATAAAATCTGTCCAACAGATGGAATTGATAGAATAGAAAAAAGAAAATAGTTTTTTTTAAGATATTCATAATCCCTAACTAAAAATATTATATTATTGTTAGGGATTGTTTTTTTATATAACTACAAATAATTAACTTTTTAAAATTAACATTAAATAATGACAGATATTTCTGAAAATCAAAATAGTTTTTTTAAAACTAATTACTTCCTTTTTTCTTTAACATTATTATTAGTTTTATCTGACCAAATTACAAAATTAATTGTTAAAGGATATAACTTTTGGGGATTTGAACACAAAGGGCTTGAATATGGTGAGAACATAGAAGTATTTGGTGATTTTTTGCAATGGACTTTTATTGAGAACCCTGGAATGGCTTTTGGTATAACATTTGGTTCGGGCAAAATTTTTCTAAGTCTTTTTTCAGTTTTTGCAAGTATATTATTAATCATATTAATACATAAAATCAAGTCATTTAATTATCAAGTAAGATTTGGCTTTACACTAATTTTGTCTGGAGCTGTGGGCAACTTAATTGATAGAGTTTTTTATGGTGTGATATTTAATGAATCGCCATTATTTTATGGAAAAGTAGTAGATTTTATTTTGGTTGATATACCAGATATTAATTTTGGTAATTTATATTATACGCATTGGCCTGTATTTAATATTGCTGATTCTTGTGTAACTTGTGGAGTAGTATTATTGATGTTTTTTAATAATTATATTCCAACTTATGATGAGATTAAATCAGGCAAACCAAATATAAGAAATAATTCTGCAAACTCGTCTAATGTTTTGGATAGAGATGAATTACAAGATGAACAATAAATACTTCAATAGTTTCAAGATGAGAAAAGATAATTATAATTTGAATTGTTATTTGTGATGATAATACAACATATTTTTTGAAAACTAACTTCTTAATTAAATACTTCGAAATGGGTAGTAAAAAAAAATTTAGTGAAAAATTAACTTCATTTCTAGAGAGAAGCAAAGAAATTGAAGATAATAAGGTTAATCCACAAGAAACAAACAACTCTGATAAATTATTAGAAAATTACCCAGATTTAATAATAGAAGAGTATAAATTTCTAATTGCCAAAAATCAAGCACCATTAAGATTAGATGTTTTTTTGACAAAGCAAGTATTGAATGCAACGAGAACGAGAGTACAAAAAGCATTTGATAATGATCTGATTTCAGTTAATGGTCAGATTAGCACGAAGGCAAGCAAAAAAGTCATACCTGGAGATGTGGTAATTTGCAAAATGCTCAAGTATCCCCCAGTTGAGTTAATTCCTCAAGATATTCCAATAGAAGTAGTTTATGAAGACGAGTTTTTATTAGTAGTCAATAAACCCCAAGGTATGGTAACTCACCCTGGTGTAGGTAATAGATATGGCACATTAGTGAATGCAGTGATGTTTCATTTGGGTATTAAAGATAAGTTAGTAATTAATAATTTATCTGATGAAGAGGAAGAAGATGGAGACCAAGATGAAGAAGAAACGGATTCAGTAGTAGAAAATTTGCCTATTGAAAAACTAAATGATTCTAAAGGTTCAGATGGTTCTAAACATTCAAAAGATTTAAATAATTTGAATGTTTATGAGGGGCAGAATATAAGACCTGGAGTTGTTCATAGATTAGATAAAGACACTTCTGGATTATTAATTATCTCCAAAAATGTAACTACCCATTCCCTCTTACAAAAACAATTTGCAAATAGAACTATTTCTAGGACTTATCTTACATTAGCTTGGGGCTTAATGCCCGAAAAAGCTGGCAGACTAACTGGTGATATTGGTAGATCGAGTTTGGATAGAAAGAAATTCGCTGTTGTTACAAAAAATGGCAAAACAGCAATTACTGATTATAAAGTAAAAGACGAATTTGGATTTGTATCTTTACTTGAATTAAAATTGCAAACAGGTAGGACACATCAAATTAGAGTTCATTTATCACATAATAAACGCCCTATATTTGGTGATTCGACTTATGGTGGAGATAAAGTATTGTTTGGATATAATTACTCAAATTTCAAACATATTGCAGATAAATCTTTGAAATTGGCTAATGGTCAGCAAGTTTTGCACGCTCATAAACTTACATTTTTTCATCCAAATCTAAATAAAACCATTGAATTGGAAGCACCATTAAATCCTATAATGCTAGACATACTAGGCTTAATGAATGGATTTAAAAATGAATACCACAAATAGTTATTAATAAAATTTCAACACAATGACCAAATTGAAATAATTATGAAACAAGACACTAAATATATATTATTGATAATGTTGATGATGGGACTTTTTACTTTTATTATTAATCCATTTGGTGAGTTTTTTCTATATGACGATTGGTCATTTATTCGTTCTTTAGAAAATCTGTTTTATCATAACGAAATAAATTTCTGGGGTTGGACTTCAATGCCTCTAATAACTCATTTGTTATGGGGATATTTATTTGTATTTATATTTGGTTTTAGTGTTACAGTTTTAAAATTTTCGACATTAGTAGCAGGTATCATAGGGCTTATTTCTTGTTATCAAATATTCAAATCATTTAAAATCACTCCCAAAGTATCTTTTTTTTATACAATAATCATATCCAGTCAAGCAATTTTTTTGAATCAAATCTATACATTTAATACTGATATTACTTTTTTTTGTTTTAGTATGCTTACAACATTTTTCTTTTTTAGATTTATCGAAACAGAGAAAATGTATTATTATATATTAGCATTTTTTAATCTAATAATTGCATCTTTGAATCGGGATTTGGGGATAGCTTTAGCTTTAAGTTTTGGGATTAGTTTTAGTATTTATAGTTATATTTTGCATAAAAAATTAAACTTAAAAATAATTATATTGTCTATTTTACCTATTTTAATTATTTCTTTGAGTATCATATTTTGGAGAAAGTATTTAATTTCTATTGATAATTTACCAATATTATATGATGACGGTCGTGAAAGATTATTAAAAACATTATCTAAAAATCCAATACTTACTTTAATTTCATTCGGTAAAAGTATATTCTTATTTTTTGAATTTTTTGGTTTATTTCTATCTCCAATATTAATTTTAAAATCTAAGATATTTATTAATTATTATAAAGAAAGACAAAAATTATTAGGATTTTTAATTTTAATTTGTGTTGGAATTTTTTCGATTTCAGCTATAAAACCTAACTTAAACTATAAATTTGTAGATATATTAATTGCCCAAGTGTATGGCAATACTGTTTTTGAAAATATATATAGTAACTCACAATCAACTTTATTTTATAATAATCATTTATTTAATTTAATTACTTTGATTTTGGGTTTATTTGGATTTTTGCTTTTTATTAGTTTTATTCTAATATTTTCACAAAATATTTTAAAAAGTATATTACAAAACATTAAATCAAAATTGGATATGAATGGCAATATATTTCAATATTTATTTAATTTCAGAACAAATGACAATGTATTAGTTTTAGAAATATTAGAAATGAATAAAATTGAAGTCAAATTATTGTTTAGTTTGTTATCGATTATAATTTATTCTTTTCCGATTTTAATTGCAGGTATTTATCAAGAATATCTAATATTTAATTTTGTGTTTATTTTAATAATAATTAATTATACATTTGATTTTAAACAAATAGAAAATTACCAATTATCCCAAAACCAAAGTAATCAAATTAGTCCAGCCAATAATAATTATATTATTTCAGCAAGTTTGTTGTATCTAATGTTAATTTATTTTTCAATTGCTACAACCAAAGATTATATCAATGATGCGAAAGCACATTGGGAATTAGCGGAAGAGCTAAATAAAAAATATAGCTATAAAAACTCAGAAATAGATGGTGGTATATTTTACAATGGTTGGTTTTTGTATGACCCAAAATATAAAATTCAAAAAGATAAAAATTCGTGGTGGGTTATTGAACCTAAAGCAGTTGTAACCGATAATAAAATTCAGACTTTTTCTTTAATTAATCAAAAAAGTTATTATAGATATTTGCCACCGTTCAAAAAAGTAACAATATATAGCCAAAGTAACCCTAAGTATATACATAACAATAAATTAAAAAAGAATTAAACATCACTTTACTCAAAAATCTGTAAGTTTAGAGTCGCATATCAATTATTATATTTCCTATTTTTTGACCAGAATCAGCATACACTAAATTTTCAACAATATCATCAAATTTGATTATTCTATCGATTAGGGGTTCGAAGTCATTATTTTCTGCAAGAGTTTTAAAAAAGTGAAGTTGGGAAGGTGTTTGCTCTGGTATTGGAAATATGATTTTTTTACCACTTTTAAACTTATGAGCGAGAGCCAGAAATGGATTTTGATTTTTATCGCCTAATTCAGTAGAAATATAAATTCCATTTTGTTTTAATATATTTTTACTAAAACGGAATTCACTTTTCCCAACTGCATCGAAAACTACATCATATTTTTGCGTTTCATCTTTAAGCTCTAATTGTGTGAAATCTTGAGATTTGTAGTTAATTAATTCTTCGGGCTTATATTTTTCCATTAAATGGAAATATTTGCTTTCACAAACAATACTAAGATTTGCTCCGTAGTATTTACAGAACTGAATAATTGCAGAACCAATAGCGCCAGTTCCACCATTGACAATTACTTTAGAATATTCGTTGATTTTTGCTGCTTTTATACTACTGAAAGCATAATGAATCGCTTCTGATAGAGCTGCAGATTGAATGAAACTGAAGTTCTGGGGTCTAATACAAATATTAGCATTTTCATTTATAGACTTATATTCTGCATAAGCACCAAAATTTTGGTCATCGAAGCCAAATACTTCGTCCCCTACTTTAAATTTAGTTACTTTAGTTCCAATTTCAGTAATTTTGCCAGCAAATTCACAGCCCAATATTTTTGACTTGGGTTCAAATAAACCACTAAATAATCTTACAATTTTGGGTTCACCTTTGAGATAACCTAAATCAGTTCTATTAACAGAAACAGCATAAATTTTGATTAAAACTTCATTTTCTTTAGTTTTAGGAATTGGTTTGTCTATAATTTTAATTACTTCTGGAGTTCCGTAAATTTCTCTATATGCTACTTTCATACGATATAAAAAGTTTATGTAATTTTTGGTTGATTAGTTATTCATCAATGCGTTTTTCATAATATCAACATTATTTTTAAGATTATAATTATCGTTGATAAACTTGACATTATTATTACTCAATTCTTTTAATTTTGTTTCATTTTCGAATAAATTTATGATAATATTTGCTTGTTCTGTAGGGTCATCAGTAATAAATAGTCCGTTTGTAAGAGCTGAA
Organism: Kapaibacterium sp. (SeqCode); assembly: GCA_041688685.1. Classification (GTDB taxonomy): domain Bacteria; phylum Bacteroidota; class Ignavibacteria; order Kapaibacteriales; family UBA2268; genus JBDNHS01. The sequence continues at coordinate 11,003 of JBDNHS010000189.1, read as the reverse complement.
TTAATTCCATCAGCCGATACTTTTGTAGCAATTACTGGGAGTCCGAGAGACATTGCTTCGAGGATTTTGATTCTAATTCCAGCACCAACAAATAAAGGTGCAATATAAATCTCATTACTAGTTAATTCACTTATGATATCATCTACAAACCCTAGTGAATGAACTCCTTTATTCTCAATATTTTTGAATTTTTGTGGGATACTTTTACCATAAAGGTATAATTTAGTTTCAGGTAATTTTTTTCTAATTTTAGGCAGAACATTATCTATAAACCAATCAATTCCATCGACATTATGAATCCAATCAAAAGTAGTGGCTATTGCAATTGAATATTTTTTCTTTTTTGAGTTTTGTGTACCTTTATTAATATTCCAAATATTAGTGTCCACCCCTGGTAGTATAGTTAGCAAATTTTGATAATTACCTATTTTTTGTAAAAATTTAGTTTCATTTTCATTTATAGTAAATACTTTATCAAATTTATTGATAACATTTAGTTCATATTTTTTGAGTAATTGGGCTTGTTGTTTTATAAAAATTCTTAGTGGGTTAAATAAAGAAAGATTCTGATAATATCTCTCCCATATAAGATATTCTATATTATATAGTCTTAGAAATATTGGGATATTAAGCTTTTCCTTTAATTTTATTCCATATTCAGCCATTGCAGTATGATCACATAATATTGCGTCATATTTGTTTTCATTTATAAGATTTTCTAATTCCGATAAAATACTATTATCAAAATGTTTAGTTAGATATAGTGACTTATTTGATAAAAACGACTTGATTATTTTAGATTTTGTATTAACTGTTGAATGTTTAATTGGGTAGATTTTCCCAATATTTTCATATTTTTCCCAAGTATTTATGTTTTTATCATTATAAAATATTACAATATGTGTTTCAAATATTTTAGTATCTAAACTTTGATTTAGGAACTTAAATTCATTAAAAATTCCAATCTTTCCTCCATCAGTAGGTGGGAATATATTTTGAGGTGATAATTGAAGGATTTTCATTATTAGTTACAATTTATTAATTAATTTTATCTTAATTTTTAATTTTTAATATTTTTGTTTTAAATAGTTTTTTGAAATAAACTAACTCGCTACTTATATAACTTTTACCAAAAGTAATTTCTTTATATTTTTGTTTTGATAAAGCAACTCTTTCTTTTCTGAAAGTTTTAAAGAATTGATTAATTATTCCAGTAATTCCTTCGATATAATTAAAAAAGTTAAATCTTAAGACAACAGAATATAATGTAAAAACCAAAAGTATAAATAATGTATTATAAATAGCAATATTGATAGGTGCATATTTGGAATAATATCTTGTAAGTTGGACATAATACATTAATTTTCTGTCTTTAAGATTTCTTGTATTATTATCAGCAACATGAACCACGACTAAATTTGGGAAACAATATATATTAAAACCATTTAAAATTGCACGTGTCGAAAATTCAATTTCTTCAAATCCAAAATCCCAAAATCCACCAATTTTGTTGAAAACATTTTTTTTAATCATTGTTCCAGGACCCAAAAAAGTGTTAGTTTTAAAGGAATAATTTTCATTATAATTTTCGCTTTTGTCGACAATGTGATTGTACCAATGACTCAAACTTTGTGTTTTTGTTTCAAATATTTCACATCCAATTATATCAATTTTAGAATTATTTTCAAATTGAAAAACCAATTTTTTGAATAAATCGTTTGTTTGAGGATAAGCGTCGTCATCAGTTCGCCAAATCAAATCACCGGTAGCTAAACTAACTCCGTAATTAAATGCATACAAAAAGATATTATCTGGAAAATAAATATAAGTAATTTCAGGGAATTTTGATTTTATCATTAGGTCAGTGCCGTCATCGGAAGCATTATCTAATAGTATAATTTCAAAATTTTGATAGGTTTGTTCTTTATATTTATTTAAAGCAAATTCTAATATTTCTTTTCTGTTTCGAGTAAAAATAACTATACTTATCTTCATAATAATTTTCAAGTTCTATGATATTTTGATTATTTAAAAAAATCAAAATTTATAACATAATTTATCAATATTCTATTATTGGTCCAATTAATTTTATCAATAATATTAGAGAAGCCTTGTTGATAATTTACTTCAAGATAATTGTCAAATAATTTTTCAAAGAATGGTAATTTATAACTGAGTCCAATATTATAATAAACTAAAATATTTGTGTTTGAATTTAGGGTTTTATTTACTTCATTTCTACTTCTTTTAAAATCATTTTTGGGGTCATAATTTGGATCATTTTTATCATTGATAAAAACTCCCCTATCAACTGGCTCAATTATTCTTTCTATCTGACTGAAATTCAAAGTATTAATTTTGCCTAACTCAATACCTGTTATAAAGTTGAAATTATAGAATAATTCTGTTTGAACATTGAAATCAACATAATAATAAACATACTTAAAATTAGCTAAGTGCTCAAACTTCCCGTCTAATAATTCATCATCAAAGCTTAACAAAGTCGCCTGCTCTCTTCTAAGCTCTACATCGGCAGAAGACAACCCTAATTTTGTAATTAAAAATATTGGTGAATTTAATCCAATTTCTTCAAAAAGTAAATTATCTAAATAAATTTTACCACCCAAACTCAAATTAAACGCTTTTCCGATACCATTGTCGAAATTTCCGTCACAACAAGTGGAGACATCAGGTAATTGATAAAAATTATTATCATTATATATAATTTCTCTACCTATTGAAAACAAAAAAGAATTTTTATATCTTATTTGATTTTGATTATTAGTAGAATTAGTAGAATCGACGAAAGTATTTTCATCGATTAATTCTAATGAAATAGCACTATTAAAATTAATAATATTTATAAAATATATATTAAAAATAAAAAATATAATATATATATTACTTTTTGCCAATTTAATTTTATCTTGTTAATGAATCTATTTAAGTGAATCTATTTAATAAATACAAATTAGTCAATCCATATTTATTTTGATAGATAAGGGTGTGTGCCATCTAAAAATCTTTCAACTTCTAATACATTCTCTTCACTACCAATATACAAAGGAATACGCTGATGCAAACTTGTTGGCTCAATATCCATAATACGTGTTTTGCCATCAGTTGCTCTGCCACCAGCTTGTTCTATAACCATTGCTAATGGATTTGCTTCGTAAACTAATCTCAATTTACCTTGTGGCATAGAATTGTCTGCAGGGTAAAGGTAAAGACCGCCGTAAATTAGTGTTCTATGTATATCAGCCACTCCAGTACCTATATATCTCAATCCATAAGGTCTCATATCATCTTTGTTATCATCTTTACTATCTACTTTACTTTCTTCTTTTATAAATTGAAAATATTGTTGAAGATTAGGTTCCCATTTGTTGTAATAGCCTTCATTTGTTGAATAATATTTACCTTTTTTAGGAATTTTTACATTCTGATTTGTCAGTAAGAATTCGCCAACAGTTGGGTCATAAGTAAAAACATTAACACCGTGCCCGGTTGTATAAACAAATACAGTACTACTACCAAATAAGGCATATCCTGCTGCAACTTGTTTGTAGCCAGGTTGTAAAACGTCTTCTAAAGTACCAGGTTCTTTTGAGCTTTCGTCAATTCTTTTGTAAAAAGAAAAAATTGTACCAATGGTAACATTTACATCTATATTAGACGAACCATCTAATGGGTCAAATACCATTACATATTTGCCATAGCTATATTTTTTTTGAGGTAATATGATATCTTCACTCTCTTCGGAAGCAAGTAGAGCTAATCTGCCACTTCTTTCCATTGCACTAACAATAATTTCGTGTGCAAATTCATCTAATTTTTTAACTTCTTCACCGTGAATATTTTCTTTATTAGCAAGACCCAAAATATCATTTAGTCCTGCTCTTCTAACATCTCTAGAAACAATTTTAATAGCAAAAGACAAATCATGAAGTAAGTGGGTAAATTCTCCAGTCGCACCTGGGTATTTATATTCTTCTCTTGCTATGTAGTGTTCTAAAGTTACTAATTGTGAAACATTTAAAATTGGCATATAGTTGTAATAATTTTGTTTTTTTATAATAAAAATTGATATTATTTTCAATAATATTTTGTTTTTAATATTATTTTTATTTTATTATAGAATTATGATTTAAAGTATGTAAATTTTTAACTTATTGAAATAATCTCTAATTTAACTAAAAATCTACAAATATTTTAATTTTAATTAATAAATTTTTAATTAAGTGAATATGAAAGCCACAAAAATAATGTTGATATTAATAGTTTATTTGTTTTATACCTCTTGCAAATCAGAGATGGAAACAAATAAAAATAATAAAATTCCAGAAAATACAGAAAATTCTAAGAATTCTGAATTAAATATTAAACCTAACAAAACAGACAATAAGGTAGAAATATCAAAAGATGAAGACTTGGCAGTTTTAAATCTTAAAAAAAGTGCGAAAACGAAAGAATCCAAAAAACAATTTGAGAAATTGAGAGAAACAGCACTCAAATCAGGTATTAAAGAGGAATTTTTTGACGAAATGTTAAATTTTGATAAAACAGAATTTAATGAAAAATATATAAATTTGAATGTAACTAATTTATTTACTAGTTCTGGCAAAGCAGATTATTCAAAAAATTATAATGATATTGCAATCAAGAAGTCAAAAGATTTTTTGAAAGACAATTTCGATATTTTGAGCTTAGTCGAAGCAAAGTATAATATACCAAAAGAATATATAGTTTCAATTCTGTACATTGAGACAAGGCACGGTAATTATACTGGCAATAATCATGTTGTATCTGTATTTTTGACTACTGCTTTGAGTAATAATTCTGAGATAGTAGAAGAAAATATAATGAAACTAACAGAATATTATCAAAAAAATAAAGATAAAATTGAAAAAAATAAGGACTTAGATTATTATCTTGACAAATATATTACAAGAGCAAACAAAAAAGCAAAATGGGCTTTGGGTGAGCTAAATGCATTAGAAAAAATAAATTCCAAAAATACTATTAATATTTTTGAGTTAGAAGGTTCTTATGCTGGTGCATTTGGGTGGTCTCAGTTTTTGCCTTCGAGTTATAATAGTTGGGCAATTGATGGGAATAATGATGAAAAAATTGATTTATTTGATAAAGAAGATGCAATTTTTAGTGTTGGTAATTACTTAATGAAAAATGGCTGGGAGAATAATGAAGACGGTCGTTACAAAGCAATTTTTCATTATAATAACAGCAAAGATTATGTAAATTCTGTTATTACATTAGCAGAAAAAATCAAGGCATAATTTCCAAATACTTTTTAAAATACTTTTGGTAAATTTTTACAAATAACAAGACCTTATCAATTTATTATATTAATAGGGTCTTGAATAAATACAATCATAACTTAAAAATCTGATTTAGATTTAGATTTAGATTTACTTTCACTTTTCAAAATTCTTAATAAACTAAATCCTAATAAACCAAAAACAAATCCCCATCCAAGTATCAAAAATATTAAACCGTCTATTGTTAAAAATTTAAACATTTTATTTCCCTTTTAATCTTATTAAATATTTTTTAATATTTCTAAAATAACTTTAAATTTAACTTAATCTAATGTATTTAATTTATCTAACTTATCTAATTTTCTTCTTTGCCAACCTTTATAGACCATAAAGCATAATAGACTGTATAAGACAACCATAAATATTCTTGCCCCCCACAATGTAGAGTGCGTGCTTGGATCTTTGCCTTCCATAAATAAAGTTGGTAGAGCTTCTTGTATAGTCCAAAAACCAAGTATAAAAATTAAATAAAGTGGAGTAACATATTTTATGATGTATTTAAAAATAACGGGAATTTTTAGCTCAGCACCTTCATTTAATTCTTTCCAACCTTTGTCAATCCCAAATATCCAACCAAATATAATGATTTCGACCAATGCAATTAAAACTAATCCAAAAGTACCAGACCAATAATCCATTTCATCTAAGAAACCATATTTAAGATTAAATATTACAAAATGAACTGAAATTAAAATTGCAATTCCAACAAATACAGTAGCTTTTTTTCGCGAATAGCCAAAATTTTCGGTTAAAAATGAAATTACCGGTTGCACCATAGCGACAGCTGATGTAGCACCTGCAAAAAACAACAAAAAGAACCATGCAAAACCTAAGAAATTACCAAATGGAAGTTTTTGAAAAATTACACCCATTGATACAAATCCAAGATTAAATGAGCCACCTGAGGCAATAACTTGAGTTTCGGCAATGCCAAAGAAGGCAACAGCGATAGGAATTGCAATCAAACCACCTAAAATCACTTCTGCAAATTCATTAATTGAAGCAGTCGCAATCCCATTAAGTACAACATCATCTTTTGGTTTTAGATAACTTGCATAGGCTTGGAGAGTTCCCATTCCGACACTCAAAGTAAAGAAAACCTGACCTGCAGCGGCGAGCCAAACCTTTGGATTTGAAAGTAGTGAATAATCTGGATTCCAGGTATATGCAATACCTTTCCAAACGCTAAATTCTGGCTTGGTGGGGTCTGGAGTACCAATAAATAATACAACTATTGCAATTGCAATTGCAAAAAATAGTAATAACGGCATTGCTACAAGAGCAAACTTTTCAATCCCCCCGCTCAATCCTTTGGATAAAATATAAAAAGTAAATAATAGTGTAATTATTAAAAAAATATACGAAGGAATAATATCTGAAAACGAATTACTATTAATACCTTGAAAGTTGAGTAAAAAGTCTTTCATCATTGTTAGGTCATTCATTCCATTAAATTCACCAGTAAGTGAGAAATAACTAAATGCCAAAGTCCAGGACACTAAAACAGAATAATAAATCATAACTGATGCCGATATAAACAAACCAAATGCACCAATATATTTAGAAATGGGGTGATTCCACATAGAATCAAACATACCGGGTAAGGAACCGTGATTATATCTACCACCGTGCCTTCCGATTGTCCATTCTACCCACATAAGTGGAATTGCTAACAAAATAAAGGCAATAAAATATGGTATCATAAATGCACCACCACCATTTGTAGTAGCTTGTACTGGAAAACGTAAAAAATTACCTAATCCAACAGCATTACCAGCCATTGCCAAAATCAATCCCCATCTTGACGCCCATTGTTCTCTTTTTTGTTCCATTGTCATCAGTTCCTGTTGATAAATCTCAATTTATTTTTTTTAAAATAACTATTTTAAGTAATTTTAAATATAATATATATTTTGATAAACTAAAAATTAATTACTATTTTTTTAATAAAAATGTTATTTTTAAATAATTTAATTAACATAATAAAATTAAGGTTTGTCAATAATATTAAAATTTTGTAACTTGTAAATATTAAGTAGTGAAAAATACTAATTTTTTACATTTAAAATAAGACTATAATTGACTTATATTGATTTTTTTGCAAAAAAAGCAATATAAATTACTTGACATATTACTTAAATGAAAAAGTAAAAAAATAAACAAACAAAATTGAAATAGTATTATCAACAAGTTTGTTTGTTAGAAATTACTACAAATTAAATAGAAAATAAACAAAGATATAAATTAATAAAAGGAACGGTAAACTATGTTATCTTTTTTGAGTTCTTCAGTTTTGAATAAAATAGTGGTCGCTGTAACCGGTTTAGTTTTAGTTGGGTTTGTAAGTGGTCATATGTTGGGGCATTTGCTGATGTTTGTAGGTCAAGATGCTTATAATACCTATGCACAAAATCTACAAAGTTTGGGTCCGTTATTATGGGGGATTCGAATTTTTTTGCTAGTATGTGCAGTTCTTCATATAATTGGAACAATCAACATAACGAATAAAAACAAAAATGCGAAAGCTGTGGGATACAATGTCAAAAAATATCAAAACTCTACATTCAGCTCAAGATTTATGATTTATGCAGGTTTGGCAATTTTATTTTTTGTTATATATCATTTATTACATTTTACTTTGGGTGTAGTTAATGCAGATTACTATAACACTTTTGATTCGATGCAAAGGCACGACGTGTATACTATGATGATTATGAGTTTCAAAAATCCTATCATTGCTGTTGTATATTTATTAGCTGTTGGATTTTTGGGATTGCATCTTAATCACGGAATAAAAAGTGTTCTTCAAACTTTGGGATTGAATAAAGACTCAAGAAGAAGTAAGTTTGAATTACTTTCTTTAGTAGCTTCTTTATTTATAACGGTAGGTTATATGATAGTACCGATAGCAATATTATTAGGTTACATAGGAGGTAATTTATAATGATTTTGGATAGTAAAATACCAAGTGGTGATTTAAAAGGAAAATGGGAAAAACATCGTTTTGAGATGAAATTAATAAGCCCAGCAAATAAAAGAAAATTTAAAGTATTGGTTGTTGGAAGTGGACTTGCTGGTGCTTCGGCATCTGCAACAATGTCTGAATTAGGTTATCAAGTAGAAACATTTACTTTTCACGATACCCCAAGAAGAGCCCACTCAATTGCTGCTCAAGGTGGAATTAACGCTGCCAAAAATTATCAAAATGATGGTGATAGTGTTTGGAGACTTTTTTATGATACTATCAAAGGTGGCGACTTTCGAGCAAGAGAAGGTAATGTTTATAGGTTAGCAGAGGTTAGTGCAAATATTATCGACCAATGTGTTGCTCAAGGTGTTCCTTTTGCAAGAGAATATGGTGGACTTTTGGCTAATCGTTCTTTTGGTGGTGCACAGGTGTCGAGGACATTTTATGCCAGAGGACAAACAGGGCAACAATTATTATTAGGTGCCTACTCTTCACTTTCGAAAGAAATTGGTCGTAAAGCTATTAAATTACACACTCGTAAAGAGATGATGGATGTAATTATTGTCGATGGCAAAGCAAGAGGAATTGTAACAAGAGATTTGGTTACTGGTAAAATTGAGTCTCATTGGGGCGATGCAGTCGTATTAGCAACTGGTGGTTATGGCAATGTATTTTTCTTGTCAACTAATGCACAAGGTTGTAATGTTACATCAACATTTAGAGCATACAAAAAAGGAGCAACGTTTGCTAATCCTTGTTTTACACAAATTCACCCTACTTGTATTCCAGTAAGTGGAGACCACCAATCAAAATTAACTTTGATGTCTGAATCATTAAGAAATGATGGTAGAATTTGGGTGCCAAACCAAAAAGGTGACATGCGTGCTGCCAATGAAATTCCAGAAAATGAAAGAGATTATTATTTAGAAAGAAAATACCCATCTTTTGGTAATTTATCACCAAGAGATATTGCTTCCCGTGCTGCAAAAGAAGTTTGTGATGAAGGTCGTGGTATCGGTTCTACTGGTTATGGTGTGTATTTAGATTTTGCTGACGCAATCAAAAGACTTGGCGAAAATGTAATTACTGAAAGATACGGAAATTTGTTTGAAATGTATCAACAAATTACTGGTGAGAATCCATATCAAATGCCAATGAGAATATTCCCTGCTTCTCACTATACAATGGGTGGGCTTTGGGTAGATTATAACTTAATGTCAAATGTACCTGGTTTGCACGTAATTGGTGAAGCAAATTTCTCTGACCATGGAGCAAACAGACTTGGTGCATCTGCACTTATGCAAGGTCTTGCTGATGGCTACTTTATTTTGCCTTATACAATTGGTAACTATTTGGCTCAAGCAAATTTAGAAAAATTGGATACTTCACACGGTGAATTCAAAAAAGCTGAAAAAGACGCTGAAGAGAGAATAAATAGCCTTATTAGAATTAATGGCAAAAGAACTCCTGCTTCATTCCATAGAGAATTAGGTAAAGTAATGTGGGATAATGTGGGTATGGGTAGAAGTGAAAAATCTATCAGAACTGCCTTGGAAGCTATTCCTCAAATCAAAGAAGAGTTTTGGTCAAATCTTAAAGTTACTGGCTCTGGAGCGGAATATAATATCGCTTTGGAAAAGGCAAATAGAGTGGCTGATTTTATTGAATTTGCTGAGGTATTGGCTTGGGATGCACTCGAAAGAGATGAATCATGTGGGGCACATTATAGAGAAGAACATGTTCATCCTGATGGTGAAGCAAAAAGAGATGATGAGAATTTTGCTCACGTTGCTGCTTGGGAATATACTGGAGAAGGAAACAAACCTATTAGAAACACTGAAGAATTAGTTTACGATAATGTTCAATTTAGTGTTAGAAGTTATAAATAAGAAAAATAAATTTAAGGCTTAATTAAAATGAAATTCAAATTACATATATGGCGTCAAAAAAATTCTACTTCTCAAGGAAGAATGGAAGATTTTGTTATTGATGATATTAGTCCAGATATGTCTTTTTTAGAGATGTTGGATATTCTGAACGAAGGACTAATTGTAAAAGGCTCTGACCCTGTTGCTTTTGACCACGATTGTCGTGAAGGAATTTGTGGGACATGTTCATTGACTATTAATGGAGTGCCACACAGCCCCAAAAGAGCAATTACAACTTGCCAATTACACATGAGAAGTTTTTCTGATGGCGATGATATTTTCATCGAACCATTTAGAGCAACGGCTTTTCCTGTGATAAAAGACTTAGTTGTAAATCGTGGTGCATTTGATAAGATTATTCAAGCTGGCGGTTACATTAGCGTACGCACAGGTCAAGCACAAGATGCTAACTCTTTGCCTATATCAAAGGTTGCAGCTGATTTGGCAATGGATGCTGCGGCGTGTATTGGCTGTGGTGCTTGTGTGGCGGCGTGTCCAAATGGTTCGGCGATGCTTTTTGTTGCTGCGAAGGTGAGTCAATTTGCTTTATTGCCGCAAGGGCAAGCAGAAAGAAAGAAAAGAGTAGTTAATATGCTAAAAACTATGGATGACGAGGGTTTTGGTGGCTGTTCTAATCACTATGAATGTGAGGCGGCTTGTCCGAAATCTATATCTGTGAAGTTTATTAATAAACTAAACAAAGAATTTATGGCAGCAAAATTCTTCAAAGATGCTGTTTAAATTGAGATAGAGTTGGATTTTAAAATC
>JBDNHS010000188.1:0-6878 GCA_041688685.1 Kapaibacterium sp. (SeqCode) | reverse complement strand
TTTTCCTTTTTTTCTTTTTTGTTTTTCTAAATACTTATTTATAATCCTTCTGTTTTCATCTAATGCCTTAACTGGGATTGTCCTAAATGATGTGGCAGTCGGCACCGAAAGACTTTCTTCCATATTTTCTGCTATTTTTGCAGAAATAGAAGATAATGGTTCCAAAGTTTCAAAATCCGCTAATTTGATAATATCATCTTTAAGATATTGTCCAGGCTGATTATTCTGATTACCATTATTAGAAGTATTACCATTAGTGCTGTTAGTGCCATTAGTATATCCCAAAGGCTTACTATAATCTCTTGTTTGTCCAGTTTGACTGTTGGCAGAATTGGAATTTTGGATTTGTAGAGGATGAACAGAAATTCCATTTATACGCTCAAAATACTCTTTCCATTCCGGAGTTACAGAATCAGGATCTCTCAAATATTGAAAGAACAACTCATTTTCAAAAGCTATGTTTGGTGTAATCACTTGATTTTAGTTCAATTAGTAGAACAATATTAATTTAAGTTGACCTATTTAAATCAAACAAATTATCTATTTAATTTTAATTTTGTTTGTAATTTTATAGACCATAGAATTAAAAATATAACAATAAATATGCCTAATATATTATTTGAATTAATTTTTTCAAATTAATTTTAGTTGTAACTTTTATCTAACTTTTCTATGGTAGTTAACTAAAGTAATTCTAAACAGTTTATTATTAGTTTATTTTATTGTAAATTCTATCTAAAAACGTTATGTTTATTAAGAAATTGTTAACAACTTCAACAAAAATTAAATAATTTCTTAATAATTCAAAGAAATTAGAAATAAAACGAAAAAGTATAAAAAGTTATATTCAAATTTTATCCAAATAAAACTCTAAATACAATACTAAAATTTCTCTTCATATTTAAGGAACAAGTCCAATACTTCTTGCGGGTTAGTGCATTCCAAAAGCTGATTTCTAAAGGAATCACTATTCATTAGTCTTGATATTTTACTTAATACTCTTAGATGCAACCCTACATTAGCGTCACTACCAATTAACAAAAAGATTATATTTACAGGTTCATTATCAAGTGACTCAAAATCAATCATAGGATCAACCAAAGCCAACCCAGCAAAAATATTTTTAGTAAAACTTGTTTTGGCGTGTGGTAATGCAATGCCTTTACCAACACCTGTTGACATAATCTTTTCTCTTTTGATTACTTCATTATAGATTTTATCTTTTTCTGGTAAATTATTTACTTTACATACTTCATTTACCAATTCTGAAATTATTTCAAATTTATCTTTTGATTTAATACTAAAGAAAACACATTTTGGGTCTAAGATTTCAGAAATTTTCATATACTTTTTATTTACTTATTAATTCTTATCGTGCTTAATATTATTTTTTGCTATTAATATTTCTTAGAATATTTATTGTTGGATATTATTAATCCAAGTATCTAATAATTCTTTGTATTCAGTTGTAATTTCATTTGCTTTTTGTTGAGTTTGGCTTTCTGCATAAATCAAAAAAGATGACGTTTCTTTGTCTGGTATCAAAAGCACCGAATCATCATCAATAAATATCTTTACACCTTCAATTAGTTGTCTTTCCAAATTATCACTATATTCCATTATCTTTCTTAATAATGTACCTCTTTTATCCCAAGAGCAATTTATCGAATCTATACATTGGTATCTTTTTGGTAATTTTTCATCTAATTCGGCAACAGTTAATTTTGTCATCGCTAACATTTCTAATATCTTACCGACTGTAAACATACCATCAGAAGCTAGCAAAAATTCAGAAAAAATATACCCACCATAAACACCACCCAAAAACAAAATACTTTCATCTTTTGTGGCTTCCATCATTCCAGAGTGTGAGTTTTTGACTCTTATCACTTCCACATTATAGTCAGCAGCTATAAGTTCAATTTCATTTGTAGCTGTAATAGATGCCGCAATTTTATATGGCTCTCTTTGTTTATTTGTTTCCAAAAATAATTTAGTAATTATAGATAACATTCTATTTGGTGAAAACCAAACACCTTTATCATCAATTACCGCAATTTTTTCGGCTCCTGCCTCTAATCTAAATCCCAAATGGTATCCAAGCGAAGACATAATCTTGCCAGTTTCATCACTTTTGGTATTCATAAATGGGTCTGGGTGAAATCTACTTGCATCAACAAAATCATTGATAGAAATTGCTCTAATATTTAATTTGCCTAATATATAAGGGAAAATAGTAGAAGCCAAACCAAATGAATAGTCCATCAGGACTTTGAAATTACTTTCTTTTATAATTTCTGAATTTACTGCGCCAGTATATCTATTATAATAAATTTCATTTGTTCTTTCAGGATATTTAATTTTACCTACTTGATTTGCACTGACTCTTTTTATGTCTTCGCCAAAGAAATATCTCTCTATACTTTTTGTAACAGAAACAGATATATCTCTACCATCGTTACTAAAAATAATAATATCAGTAAATTCAGGATTACGAGGAGATTTTCTAACGTGAAATCCACCAGCATATTTACCAATTCTTAATTCTTGCCTTGTTTGTGGAATTGAGGTAGTTTGTAGGTCATTTATCTGAACTCCTAACGAAAGAAGACCAGCAGTGATAGAGCGTTTCATAATCCTCGAAACATTATCGGCATCTCTACTTGCCAATAATCTTGAATTTTGCCCCAAAGCCATACCAAGAGCAGAACCTAATTTTGCTCCAAATTCTGGATTTATTTCAATATTCGAGATGCCTGAAATTCTTGCATCTGTAAATAATTCACCTGACCATTTTTCTTCTTGAATTAGAGATATACTCAAAGTTGCACCATCTTGAACAACTTTTGAGGGCCAGAGTTTGATATTGCTATTTAGAACTGTTTTATTACCGATATTACAATTATCTGCAATATAAACATTTTCCAATATATTTGTATGACTACCAATTGTAACATCATTACAAATTACATCATCACTCAAAGTCGTAAAATCACCAACAGTAACATTATTCCATAGGGTAGATTCATTGATATTTGCAAAGTGCCCTATTATGGAATTATTACCAATCACACTATTTATAATAACAGAATTATCTTCTATTGTTACATTATCACCCAAAACAACATTGCCTTCGAATGTAACCCCTTGACCTATTTTTACATTTTTGCCTTTTAGGATATTATTGTAATTTTCGTCTGTATTTCCAGATTTAGCTATTTGTACATTTCCTACCAGCGAATCGTGTTGCCCAATTCTATATTCATTCAAATTACCAACATCTCTCCAATATCCCTCAGAAACATAGCCAAACAAAGGCATATTTTTGGCTAACATTGTAGGGAATAAATCTTTACTAAAATCAAATTCTTCTTGATATGGTATCAAATCCAATACTTCTGGCTCAAGTATATAAATTCCGGTATTAATTGTATCCGAAAATACTTGACCCCAAGAAGGTTTCTCCAAAAATCTTACAATTTTATCTTCTTCATCTGTAATTACAATTCCATACTGCAGGGGAGTTTGGTGTCTTGTTAGGATTATAGTCGCCATAGATTTTTTGTTGATATGAAACTCTATAGCTTTGTTCAAATCAAAATCAGTTAGTACATCGCCACTAATAATTATAAATCTTTCGTTCAAATCTTTGTAAGCATTTTTGACACTACCGGCAGTCCCATAATCTGCAACTGCGTGAACATAATTCATCGCAACATCAAAATTTTTGCCATCACCAAAATAATTTGTTATTTTGTCAGGTTGGAAATATAACAAAGCGATAATATCATTAATACCCGTCTTTTTTAATAAATTGACAATATGTTCCATCATTGGTTTATTTGAGATAGGTACCATCGGTTTGGGCAAACCCATCGTAAGTGGACGTAACCTTGTACCAAACCCACCTGCCATTATCACGGCTTTTTTCATCAAATTGTTTGTTTTTGGATTCTGCATATTTATCTTAATAATATTGGATTAAGTATATTAAATATTATGTTATATTTTTAAAATATCAAATATAATTACTTTTAAAGCTTTGCTTAATAACTTTACTTTATGTTAATTTACACTAATTTTTACTATTATAGTTTCATAACAATATTTTTAGTGCGATTATTTTTATTGATTATTTTTATTAACTATATGAGTTCAAATTTCAATTATTATTTTATGATTATCTAATTAAAGATAAATAAACACAATTGTTCTAATAATTGACTAATAAAAAATGACTTATAAAAATTAAATGAAACTTAAATAATATATTTAATAAGAATTAAGATAATAAAATAAGTTTATTGTTTTTTGTGAACATACATAAAACAATTTATGTATTTTATTACTCTTTATTAGTATAGTACCTTCATAATATTTTATTATATTTTATTTAGTCTTGATTATTTAATTTAATTTAATATTATTCAAATAATATTATTTAAATCTAATGTATTATTTTTGCATTTATAATATTTTGAATACTTAAAATTAATAAAAATCACTTCAATTATCACAAATATAGAAATTGCCAAAAAAGCATTAGATTCTTCCCAATTGGTGGAAATTCCAACTGAAACGGTTTATGGCTTAGCAGCTAATGCTTTGGATATTAATGCAGTAATCAAGGTATTTGAAACTAAACAAAGACCAAGATTTAATCCACTTATAGTTCATATTAAGTCCATTGATGAAATTAATAAATATTGCAAAAATGTTCCTGAAATTGTATTTAAAATTGCAGAAAAATACTCCCCTGGTCCAATCACATATTTATTAGAAAAAAAAGACATAATAGATGATATAATAACTGCCGGAAGTAGTTTGGTGGCGGTAAGAATACCAAATCACAAGCTTACTTTAGAATTATTGAATATATTAGACTTTCCTTTGGTTGCTCCGAGTGCTAATCCCTTTGGTTACATTAGCCCAACAAGTGCCAAACACGTTTTGGATAATCTAAATGGTAAAATTGAGTATATTTTAGACGGTGGGAACTCCGAGGTAGGTATAGAATCTACAATAATTGGTTTTGGTAAAATTGATAAAATTGAAAATAAAGACAACAATGATAAAATCATAATTTATAGAAAAGGTTCTTTTGATATTGAAAAATTAAGAGAATTTGCAAATGAAATTATGTTCAAAGTTGAGATAAATGAAGAGACAAATGAAGAGTCTCATAACAACAAAGAGTTAGATAGCCCTGGGAGATTAAAAGCTCATTATTCGCCAAATACCAAATGTGTTTTGGGTGATATTCCAGAAAATTACAATCAAGCTATTGTGGTGAATCCTAAAATCAAAATAGCAATATTATCTTTTGACAAAGAATATTCACTAAATAATAATATCATTTCAAATAAAGTGTTGAGCAGTAATTCTAATCTAACGGAGGCAGCAAAAAATCTATTTAGTTATTTAAGAGAATTAGAAAATGAAAATGTGGATTTAATTTTATTAGAAAAAGTGCCAGATGTATCAATCGGACAAGCAATTAACGACAGATTAGAAAAAGCTGCCGCCAAGTATATTTAGTAAGATGGGGTAAGATAAAATAAGATGTTGTAAGAGGTATAGAGTAGAGTTATTTGTCTATTTGATTTGTATTTACAGTTAATATTACAATTATATAAATTAAATATCGTCAAATTTTTCTTTAGTTATATTAGTTATTATTTGAATATTTGATTAGAAAATATTTGAAATACTTTGATGAATATATTGGTGCATATTTATAATGAAGGTAAAATTCAAATAAGTTTATAACAAAACTATTTAAAAGAATTAAACTATTTTGTTAAATTTAAACGTCAAATATCCAAAATTAATACGCAAATTATATTTAAAAGTTAAAAGCAATGAAAAGATATCAAACATATAAAACGATAGAAAACTTAAGTCAATTCGAAAATGAAGTAGTTACTCTAAGAGGTTGGGTTTATAACATAAGAGGAAAAGGTAAACTACAATTTTTGATTTTGAGAGATGGGTCTGGTAACGCTCAATGCGTAATTTTTAAAGATAATGTAAGTGAAGAAGTGTTCGAAAATACAAAAAGCCTTACACAAGAGTCATCTGTTGCAGTTACAGGTAAAGTAGTCAAAAATGAAAAAGCACCTGGTGGATACGAATTAGATGTTACAAATTTAGAAATATATCAAATTACAAGTGAATATCCAATTACTCCAAAAGAACACGGTGATGCGTTTTTGATGGAGAACAGACACTTATGGTTACGTTCTTCAAGACAGCACGCAATTATGAGAGTTAGGTCTGTGGTGATGAAGGCTATTAGAGATTTCTTAGACAATAATGGATTTAGGTTGATGGACTCTCCAATTTTAACACCAAATGCGTGTGAAGGTACTTCTACATTATTCGAAACTGAATATTTTGATTTGGGTAAAGCGTATTTATCTCAATCGGGTCAATTATATGCCGAAGCATCTGCTATGGCACTCGGCAAGGTATATACTTTTGGACCTGCATTCAGGGCAGAACAATCTAAAACCCGTAAACATTTAACAGAATTTTGGATGGTAGAGCCAGAAATGGCATTTTTTGACCTAAATGATGATATGGATTTGGCTGAAGATATGACTGTTTATATAGTCCAAACTGTTCTTAAAAATTGCCAAACTGAACTTGCAACATTAGAAAGAGATATAACTAAATTAGAAAAAGTAGTAGGAGATTTCCCAAGAATGTCTTACACACAGGCAGTAGATTGGTTAAACGCAAATAATATTCCACTTATCAAAAAAATTGATGGGCAAGATGTTGAGATTAGACCTTTCCCTTGGGGTGAAGACTTTGGAACTATTCAAGAAGAAGCAATTATGGAGCAATTTGACCAACCTTGCTTTATTTATGAC
>JBDNHS010000187.1:0-7090 GCA_041688685.1 Kapaibacterium sp. (SeqCode) | reverse complement strand
GAAAGATTCGGCTAAGATAGTATTTGCCTTTGGGAAAATATCTACAAAAGATATAAATAACATTACACCTGCAGAAAATCCCAAACTCAGTGATAAAAACGCTGTATTATTTTTTTTACTAATCAAAGCTATAAAACTACCAAAACCAGTTGAAAGTCCTGCTATAGTTGATAAAGCAAAAGCAATTATTATATTTTCATTATTCATTAACATACTGCGAATTTGACTTAAATAAGTTTAAATTATTTTATTTTGGTGTTATAAATTATAAATAAAATGATAAAATTTTACTAAATATAAATTAGATTTGTTTGTTTGATTATTGACAAGTAAATAAAATAAAATTATAAAATAAATTATGCAATATTTCAACGATGAGTTTTCAATATTTTTTGAAAATTTAGCCCAAAATAATAACCGAGAATGGTTTTTAAATAACAAAAAAATATATGAAAATGAAGTCAAAACTCCTTTTTTAAAATTAATTGATGATTTGATTTCCAAAATTAATATAGAGTTGGAGCCAATATCTTTAACATCAAAAGATTGTATTTTTAGAATTAATAGAGATGTAAGATTTGCAAAAGAAAAGCATCCTTACAAAACTAATGTTTCTGCTTTGATAAATCAATATGGCAAAAAAGACAAAGAAAACCCAGGGATGTATTTAGAATTAAATGGAAATATGGTAATGATTTATGGTGGTTGTTATAATCCTTCCAAAGAGAATTTAGACAAAATTCGCTGGTATATTATGGATAATAAAGACGAATTTGAAAATATAATCAATGACAATAATTTTGTAAAGTATTATAAAAGTATCCTTGGCGAAAAGAATAAAATAATACCAAAAGAGTTCAAAGAATTTGGCAAAGAATATGGGTTGATTTATAATAAACAATATTATTACAATCACAATTTACCCAAGGAATTTATTACTGCAGATAAGTTAATAGATGTAGTTTATAATCATTACTTAGCTGGTAACAAACTTCAAAAGTTTTTAACGAAGGCTTTGAATCAATAAATTTAATGTTTTGATTAAAATGGTAGAATTAAAAGTAATATTAATTTTATGACATCATATCTTTTCTTTTTTCTTTGAGTAGAAGCCAAATAAAGAATGGACCACCAATCCCAGTGGTAATAATTCCGATTGGCAATTCAGCAGGGCTGACAATAGTTCTGGCGAAAGTATCTGCTATCATAAGCAAAATACCACCCGCCAAAAAAGATAGGGGTATGAGATGTTTATAATTATTGGTAAACCATAATCTAATTATGTGAGGTGTTACAAGTCCTACAAATCCGATTATACCGGATAAAGAAACAGCTCCACCGATAGTTATAGCAGTAATCAAAATTATTATTACTTTCAACTTTTGAACATTAATTCCGAGATAATACGCTTCTTTTTCACCTAAGGCTAATATATTGAGTTTATTACTTACTAAAAATAATAACAAAGATGGCAGAAATACAACAAAAAAGCCAATTTGAACTGATATCCAATTTGTACCACTAAAACTCCCCAAAGACCAAAAAGTAATATTTCTTAATTGTGCATCGTTTGCTATAAATAAAAAGAAACCGTATATAGAGCCATTCACAGCATTTAGAGCTATACCGGAAAGTAAGAGTATAGATATGTTAGTTACTCCTGACCTTGTCGCCAATTTGTATGCTAAAATTGTAGATAAGATACCACCCAAAAAGGCAAATACTGGTATTATGTAGGTTTTATAATTTGAAGGCAAATCTGGAAAGAAGTAAGAGCCCAAAATAATAAATATAACTGCTCCGAGTGCTGCACCAGTCGAAACGCCAATCAAAGCCGGATCAGCCAAAGGATTTCTAAATAATCCTTGCATTGAGCCACCAGTAATAGATAAAGCAGCTCCCACTATAAATGCTAAAATCATTCTTGGTAATCTTATTTCATTTATTACCATAACATTCATTATATCAACTTCGGCTACTTTTGTGTTCCAAATCAAGTGTCCGATTGAATTTATAATCGTTTGCAAACTAATATCTATCGAACCAGTTGTTAGAGACCAAATAACTGATACAAAAAATAGAGAAATCAATAGAAAAAAAGCAATAATAAGTATAAATTTCTCATTATTGCTTTTTAAATTTCTTAAATTATTTTTTAATTCATTAATTATATTAAATTTATTTAACATTAATTATAATTATTTTTTAATTTTTGAATATGATTCGTATAATTTAGATAATGACTCAGTAAATCTTGGTCCAAATCCCAAAAATTCAATATCATCATACACTAATACTTTATTGTTTTTGATTGCAGGAGTGGCAGATAAACCTGGAATATTTTTTAAAGCTTCCATTCCACCAGCACTTTCAAGCCCTGTTTTTGTTACAATGATTACATCTGGTTGAGAAGTAAGAAAGAACTCATTTGTTACTGTTTTCCACCCTTCCAAAGACTTTGCAACATTTGTGCCACCAGCTATAGAAATCATACCATCGGCTGGAGTGTTGTTACCACCAGCATCTAAAATTTTGCCATTTCTCAGGTACAAAAATAAAGTTTTTGGACTATATTTTAATTTTGTGATTTTTGAAGATAATGGTTTATATTCTTTGTCTAATTTGGCAATAATTTTTTTAGCTTCTTTTTCTTTATTGATTGCTTTAGCAATTAGTTCAATATTTTCTTTTACTTGATTAAATGTAAATACTGCAGGGATTTTTATTACCTTAATTCCTGCTTTCTCGAATTGGTCTAAAACATTTTGAGGACCAGTATCATAAGTTGCTAAAATTAAATTTGGTTTCAAACTTAATACACCCTCAGGACTTAATCTTCTCCAATATCCTAATTTTGGTAATTTATCTGTTTCTGCTGGATAAATACTTGATATATCAGTACCGACAATATCACCACCAGCACCCAGAGCATAAACAGTCTCAGTAATTGTGCCGCCTAAAGTTACTATTCTATTGCTTTCTGATTTAGTTTCTGCAGAATTTAGAGATGAATTATTAAATGGATTAATTAAAAGTAAATTTATTAATATTGAAAGAAATATATATTTATTGATTTTATTGTTCATTATTATTTAGTTTATTATTATTTTTATATTTATATTTTTATTTATTTAAGTTTTGCTATAAAATTATTAGAAGTAAGTAGTTAGAGTAGTAAATTAATTATTAGAAATAGTATCTAGTATTTCTCTCCATTCTACAAGCTCTGGCATACCAGGTTTTCTTTTACCGAAAAACGTAACTGATAAATTACCTTCTGCATCGTATAATTCCAAAGAAGTAACAATACCGTCAGTTGTAGGTTTTTTGACAATCCAAGACTCGGTGATTTCATCTAATTTAAGGTGCATATTAAATTCTGGGTCCATAATATTAAGCCATTCTTCGATTGGTCTAATATTTTTTACTTTTCCAGTATGTATTTGTATCATTCCGTGATTACCAACAAATACCATAATTTCTGTTTGTTTTTTGGCAGATAATTCTAACATTTCTTGAGTTTTTGACTTGTCAATTTTATAAGCGAATTTCTCATCTGCAATGCTTAATGCGTCTGTTCTTTTTAGACCAAATTTAGCTAACAAAATATGGAAATCGTGGGTATCTTTTAAGTTAGCCCACTCTTGTCTGAATAAATTTACATCAGTTTCTTCAATAGTTTTATTAGGTCTTTGTGGATAAGATTCAATTATTTCTAATTCTTTTGATTGGTCATCTGTTTTAAATTCTTCAATCAATTTTAGGTAAGCGTCTCTGTTACTGTTGTCTTGTAAATATACTTTAAAGATTGAGTCGCCATTCCCATCAAAAAATTGTAAACTTTCTAATGTATGATTGTGAGCAATGGTAGTAACAGCAAAGGCAAAAGTCCAAGTTCTAAAAAATATTCTTAAATCAATATCTGGACCTAAAACGGTACCCATATTGTGGTCTTTATTAATACTTATATCCAAAAACTCGCCTTTTCTTTCGTGAACACAAGTGTCATTTCTTGTAAGGCACATAACATAGCCCAAGTCTTTGATTCTATTTATTATTTCTTCCCAAGATTGGTTTAGTCTTGTTGCATTTTCTCCAATTCCCAGAGCCACAAGTTGTGCTTCATTTGTACCTAATACTTTTGCAGAATCTTTGATACGAAGTTTAGTATTCTCTTCTTTCAGATTATTATATTGAACTTTAAGTTCATCTAAATTAATTGTGTTAGCTAACATTTTGAATATAATTAATGATTAAATAATTTATTTTTATTTTTTTGCATTTACTTTATAAACAAATATAATACAAATATAAGACAAATATTGTCTTATATAGTTAAAATTTAGAAAAGTTTTCTTAATAATTCAAATATTCATCATAATTTCAAGAATTCAAAGGAAATATTACCTTTAGAAGTAATATTATTTTTGAGGGTATAAAAGTCCAAAAATCTTAATTTATAATAATAGCCATTGGAATCCTTTATGACGTAAGTTTTTTTGACATTTACATTATAATAACCAATATCAAAAATATATGCCTTCCAATCCCAACCAATAACATTAATATTATTTCTAAATTTATCATATTCTAAATTTTCTAAATTTAATTCTGAATAGGTATTATCTGTCGAATCAGCGACATAAGCCAAAGTTTTATTATAATTCAGCAAAACTCCATTTATAGAATAGGGTAGGTAAAATAATTCTTCGAAATATTCTGAGTATTTAGTGAACAAAATATCCCAAGAATTTGTTTCTGGCTCCGAATAAGTTACAAGACCATTATTTTTGAAAGTAAATGTAATTCTTTCATATTTTTTGTCAATTGGTATTTGAAACTCTGTTTTGTTATTGTTATTCAAATCAGAAAATTTTATGTAATAATAATTGTCATCTTTTTCCACCACTTGAAACTTTCTATATCCGACATTTCTGCCAACAATATCAATACCTAAGTTTAATAGATAAATATCATTTTTGCTAATAATTTTATTATTAGAAATTTCCCACCATTTACCAACAGCACCAGAGTCAATAGACTTACTATAATCATCGTAAGTCCATTTTAATCTACTTGCATTAGTAATTATTGTATCAAAATTTACTTGACCCAAGTTAATTGCACCACCGATTATTGCGGGATTAAACATAATATAAAATGAGTTTTCGTTAGTCTCAAAAGATATATCCCAATCATTATAATTTGATATTTTTACTACTTTATTTTCATTCAAATTATAATATACTTTTTGATTATAGTTTTCTGTAATATCAGCTATTCCCAACTTTGCATCACCCCTTTGGTATTGGGCAACAAGAGTGTCTTCTGGGAAACAAGACGACAAAGAAAAAGACAATGTAATTGTCAAAATAAATAAAAATATAGTTTTATTTAAAATGTTAGTATTTTTAATTTTATTCATAAATTAATTATTATAAATTTACTTTAAATGAAGTAAAAAATGTTCTTCCGACGCCAGTAGCAAATTGATTAGTACCACTAGAGTGTATTCCTCCTGTTGATGCAATATTACTTTGAATATTTGTAACATTAAATACATTCTTTATACCCATAGAGAGATTAAATTTATTTTCAAAAAATGTTTTAGAGCCAGTCAAATCTAAAGTATGAAAAGAATTTAATTCAAATCTTTGTAAGTTATCATTATTATCTAACTGAAAACCAGGTAATCGACCATTAAATTTATAGAACATTGATAATTTTAGGTCATAATCACGAACATCATACATTATATTTGCTTGAAACTCAGGACTATACATTATTTCAGGTGTTTCAATTCCAATTCCCAAACTATTTTGGCGACCGATATAACTAAACCCAACTTTTGAGATTACATCTTCTGTTATACAGTTAACACTCAATTCACCACCTTGTGAAATGAATTTGCCGATATTGACGTAAGAAAATAAAGTATTCTCAATAAAAACTAATGAGATTTGGTCGCTAATATTATTATAAAATAGTTTAGGTTCGAACTTAACTATTGCTTTTTCGGTATTGATATTATATTCAAAATTCATACTATATGTATTAGAAGTCTCTGCACTTAGGTTATAATTTCCTCTAATATTATGATTTATATCAACAAAAAATAAATACAATTCTCGTAAAGAAGGAGCTCTAAATCCACGTGAATAACTAACTCGCATCAAAAAATTATCAAATAAATTTGCTTTTATATTCAAAGAAGGAATAATAGGCGAGTCATAATTTGTGTTATGTGCATATCTTATTGATGGTTGGATTAATAAATCATTTGTTGGTGAATATTGAAAACTCAAAAATCCAGCATAATCACCCATATCAGTAATATTATCGCCAAGTTTGCTTCTATTTGTATCAACTACTCTATCTCCACGTATGTATTCGTAATTCATATCATACCCTAATTGATAGCTCAATACTTGTTTTTCGTCACTATTTGTAATATCTCTGTCTGAGGAAAAAGTACCTCTTGCCAAAAAGGCATTAATTTGTGTGGTGTCATTATCGCCTGGGATAGTAGATAATGTTTTATTCAAAATAGTTAAATTATTCATATAAGTATTTTTAATTCTTTCGAAAGTATTATAACTAAATATCATATCTAAGTATTTATTATTATAAACTTTTCCTTTTACATAAATTGAATTTGTAAATCTATTAGTGTAATAATAATCATCAAAAGCTGTTTCAAAATACGGCAGACGTAAAGCACCTTTATTTTGAATAGTCTCATTAAATCCTTGTAAAGTATATTTTACATCCCAATTTTCTTTTTTGTATTTTATAGTTGCATCACCAAATAATTGTTCTTTTGGTTTCCAAAGTATATTTCTTTGATTTTCATTTATTGGGTCAAAGCCATCAAAAAAGTTCCTACCGATATTGAATAACAGAGAAAAATCATCTATATTTTCATTTAAATTCAAATCAAAATTATAATTACCAACTGATTCAACAAATGTATTCAAATTATAACTTGCTTTGCTTTTATTTTTAGTAATTATATTTATTACTCCACCCAAAGCGTCAGTACCGTAAACTGTTGATAAAGGACCTTCGATTATTTCAATTTTTTCGGTAT
>JBDNHS010000186.1:0-1982 GCA_041688685.1 Kapaibacterium sp. (SeqCode) | reverse complement strand
TTTTCACTGTTTTTTCCACAAGTTTTACATTTCATATTTAGTTTTATTTAAAATAAAAAAGGGATTTTACTCCCCTTTTCAATTAATTTAGCTTTCACATGCGACACAATTATTAATGTCTCTAGAAAAACTCTGAGCAGCACTTTTGCTATTTTGATAATACAAAGTTTTAACCCCTGCTTCCCATGCATAAATAAGTAATTTATTTACTTCTTTAGTAGAAACTTGTGGGTGTATCATTAAATTTAAGCTTTGACTCTGATCAATAAATTTTTGTCTTTGTGCTGCTTGTAATATTATTTCTTTAGGAGATATTTCAATAAACGACTTGAAAACTTCTTTTGTAGGAAAATCTAAATGCTGGCAACTACCATCATTGTTTAATATACTTTTCCAAGTTTCTGAATTGTTTAAATTATATTTTTCTAATTCTTGCTCTAAACACTCGTTTTTATAAACAGATTTAATTTTTGCTAAATCTTTTACAAAGTAATTAGACTTAATAGGTTCTATTCCTTGACTTATTTGTCCTAGAATAAAGCTACTAGACTTAGTAGGAGCAACTGCAATAGTTGTAGTGTTAGCAAATCCTTCTCGTAGTGATTTGTAGTTTAAATTATCAAAGCACCACTTAGAAGCGCTGTCAGCACGTTCTTGTAACGTTTTAAAAATCTCATGGTTTATTTGCTTTGTTTTTAAATCCTCAAAAGGAACTAATATAGACTGAAGATATGAATGATACCCAAGAACACCTAATCCTATTGCTCTATGATTTTTAGCAAACCTCCAAGCTCTTTTCATTCCTGGCAAACGCTCTGATTTTTGTAAAAAGTCTTCTAAAACAGCATTTAAGAATAAAATGTAAGTTTCAATAGCATCTGTATTTTTAATTTCTTCCCAGTGTAGTAAATTAATACTACCTAAACAACAAACAAAACTATTAAATGTATCAGTAGGTAATTGGATCTCAGAACATAAATTTGAAGCAGTTATTTCTAATCCTAATTCTTTATAAGGAGAATTGTTATTAGAAGTGTCTTTAAACATAATATAAGGAAAACCAAACTCAGACCTTCTTTGTATTATTTTAGCCCACACTTTTCTTCTATCATTTTTTCCTGCTATCATTTCATTCATGAAAACATCAGTTATAGTTACCCCATATTGTAAATTCTGAATAGGATTACCCTCTGTGCCAATATCTAAAAAATCCATAATGTCAACATGCTCTGCAGGTAACCAAAGGGCACAAGCCCCTCTTCTGCTTTCTCCTTGCTTACATTTATCAATAATAGTATCATAAATTGTAGCATAATGAACGGGCCCATCTGCTTTCCCTCCTGTACTTATACTTTTTCCTCTGCCTCTAATATTTCCTAGATACAAAGAAGTTCCTCCTCCGTACTTAGACATCATTCCTATTTCTCTGCCAGCATTTAATATACTATCTAAAGTATCATTTATATTGCTACCATAGCAACTTATAGGCAAAGCTTTTTCTTTACCAAAGTTACACCATACAGGGGTTGATAAACTATAAAACCCTTTTTCCATGTATTTTTCAAACTTTTCAGCAAACCCAGCAATTTTTAGTATTTTTTCAGCTGTGTTTGAAATGTCCTTTATGCGTTGTTCTGCACTTTCTTCGAAATAACCTCTAGCTAAAAATGTTCTAGCTTCGTCATTTAACCAATAATATTTTTTATATTCCATTAAAATAGATCATCTTCTGTTATACTTTTAGATTTTTTGTTATAATCAATGCTTTTCTTGTAGAAAAAGTCTCCTTCTTTAGTAGATTTTATTTCTACTTCAAACCAAAGAGTTGGCTCAAGTAATTTAATGTCAATATCAAACAAGTTATCCATGCCTATTTTATTTAAAGAGTTATTGAATCTGTTTTTAATAAATTCTTTAATAACTTCAATTGACAAAAAGCTTAGTTCTCCTTTTTCAAAAATCCAATCTAAAACTTTGCATTC
>JBDNHS010000185.1:0-1577 GCA_041688685.1 Kapaibacterium sp. (SeqCode) | reverse complement strand
TTAAGTTATCCAAAAAATCGACAGAGTTTTCCACAGATTTTTTTGAGTAATATTTATTCTAAGGAATTTTGAGTATGTTAACTAACTATGGCACTGACAATATTATAATAATGATTTCTATTTCATTATTATTAATGTTAATTGGATATTTTTTAAGTAATAAGTACATTTCATTCGTACTTTATTTATTCGGTGGGATTTTGTTTCTATTCACTTTATGGTTTTTTAGAGACCCAAACAGAATTATACCAGAAAAAGTAAAGCAAGATGAATCTTATATTATATCTCCTGCCGATGGTAAAGTAGTTGAAATAATTCAAGAAGTTGAAAAACATTATAGAAAAGAAGAATCAATCAGAATAAGTATATTTTTATCACCTATTGATGTTCACGTAAATCGCTCACCAGTCAAAGGTGTAGTTGATTTTTATGAATATGTACCTGGAGATTATTTAGTTGCTTACCACCCAAAATCTTCAGAATTAAATGAACATTCTAGAATTGGTGTTCAAAATAAATTTGGTAAAGTTTTTTTTAAACAGATTGTAGGCGTTTTAGCAAGAAGAATTGTTTGTGAAACTAAAGTTGGAGATGAGTTAGAAGCAGGAGAAAAATTTGGAATGATGAAATTTGGTTCCAGAATGGATGTATCAATTCCAATTAATTCTGAAATTTTTATTCAAAAAGGACAAACAGTTATTGGTGGAGAAACTATTTTAGCAAAATTAAAAATAAATTAAAAATATTTATGCTTCGAATTTTATTTAAATCCATTTTTTGATTTTCATTTTAATTCTTCATACTTTAAAACTTAAAATTAATACAACTTAATATTTATGATAAATCGTAGAGTTAGATCAATAGCACCAAATCTTTTAACCTTAGCAAATTTGTTTTCTGGGTTCACTGCTATTATATATATTACTCAAAATGATTTTTATTCGGCTTCAATTTTTATATTGTTAGGAGCAATATTTGATTTATTAGATGGAATGATTGCAAGAATTTTAAAAACAGCAAGTGATTTTGGAGTAGAGTTAGATTCATTAAGTGATGCAATTACTTTTGGTTTGGCTCCTTCATTTATGCTATATTATAGTTTTTTTAATGATTATGGGGATATGGGAATATTGTTTTCATCATTACCAACTCTTGCTGGAGTAGTTAGATTGGCTCGTTTTAATAGTCAATTAAGTTCGTTAGAAGATAAAAAATATTTTACTGGGTTACCAATTCCATCTGCCGCTCTGACAATAATAGCTTATGTTATGTTTTATGATAGAGATATATTGGTTGATAATATATTTAGAGAATATTTTACTTTTGGAGTAACTATTTTAGTTTCATTAGTTATGGTTTCTAGAATTAAATATGACAATTTTCCTAGACCAAGTCTAAGCTCAATTAAAGAAAATCCCATTTTATTTACATTTATTATACTAAGTATAATTAGTATAATTTATACAAATGGTGTTGCATTATTTTTAGTAATGATGACTTTTATTGTTTCAGGTATTTTTAGAAATATTATTTATTTATTTAAAGATTACGAAGATAATAATGACGACGATTTGAAT
>JBDNHS010000184.1:0-4206 GCA_041688685.1 Kapaibacterium sp. (SeqCode) | reverse complement strand
TCAAGCAAGTTAATTATAACTGAAAATCAAATGTGTAATATTATAATGGGTTTAAAAAAAAAATATGCACAAAATATAACATTCATCAATAGATTAAATTATCATGGTTGGATATATGCGATGAATCTGATGAAAGAAAAATTTAATATAGATTGTTGTAGGAATCAACGCTTTGGAGTAAATAAAAAAATAATTGACGAAGACAATGGATTAGTATTTGAATATTTGCTTAAAAATAATAAAGTAAATATAAATAAATTAGACGAACAATTTATATTTAAAGTACTTTATGAAAAAAAAATAAATATTATTAATGTATTGATTAAATATAAATGCGATCTTTCAACTCAAATTACAAATATTATTACCTGTAAAAATAATTGGCGCAATAGAAAATGTAATATTACCAACATAAAGGATAACAAAAAAGTATTAGAAATGATAAATTTAAGCCAAACAATTGGCTATGTCATAGACGATAAAATATTTTTTCATATATTAAAATATATATCAGATAAACAAATATTAGAATATATTGAAAAATATGATATATCAATTGATGAAGTAATCCCACACTTGGTTAACCATAAATCTTGGACAGTTATACAAATAATATTATCAGAAGCCAAATATAATTATTCAAAGGAAAAATATTTAAAAAATATATCTATGATATTTAGCAAAATAAAAAAGTCTGTATCATTAAATGTTTATTTTGAAATTTATAA
This sequence comes from Kapaibacterium sp. (SeqCode), assembly GCA_041688685.1. GTDB lineage: Bacteria > Bacteroidota > Ignavibacteria > Kapaibacteriales > UBA2268 > JBDNHS01. The sequence goes on along the minus strand of JBDNHS010000184.1, from coordinate 3,478 downwards.
TTATCATATGACTCAATATAAAATAAAACCAAGTTTATCATTAAAAAAATTAGCATTTGGTGGAGCAAATTTTAATTTAGTAAGAAAATTAGTTGAAAAATATAATTTTAAATATACTTTGTCAGATATACATAAATATTTGCATAACACTGTTTACAATAGAAAAAAATATTCTTGGACTTATCATAATCGACAAAAAAATATATTTGCTCTTGTAGAAATAGTAGATTATTTATCTAATAAATTTAATGAAATAAATTTCATTTATGAAAATAATTATTTTTATTTTAAATTGCGTGAAATAATTTATAGAATACACGATAAAACTATATTATATTTATTGCAAACAAATCGTATTCAATGTAAGGAAGAATTAATAAGAGATATAATAAGAGATAATAATATATCGTCCTTAAAATATGTTATTGATAATATGTCGGATATTAAATATCTTGATATCAATAATATCGATATTAAAAAATTAATTTTATCAAGTGAAATTTACACCGAGAATTTTATCCTGTTAATTGAATATATGAAAAAAAATAATCAATTACTGACACAGGATGAAATAATATATAATTTTATTAATAGAAATATTAATAATTCAAGTATGACTTATTTAATTAATAATAAATATTTTAAATTAAATACACAACTTATCACATTAATGATATTGATAACTATAGAAATATCATATAATACAGATTTTTTAATAAATGTATTGTATGCATATCCCAAAATAAATTATAAAACATTCGAATATATAAAACATGTTATAATTACTAGCAAAAAACTAAAATCTGGTCCAAGACGCAATGGTCAATATAAAAATAGACGTTTGATTGCAATCGGGTCTTATTTATCAAATATCATAGAAATGTCAGAACATTTAACTATAATTAAAGAAGATAATCCCCCATATACAATAATTGGATTAGTAATCGATGAAAGTGATTTAATTACTACTCAGAAAAATTTTGAAGATAATGATTTTAAATTTGACAATGATGATAATAATTTTAAATTTGACAATGATGAAGATAGTGATGAAGATAATGAAGATAATGAAGATATTGATAATGATGAAGATAATGAAGAAGATAATGAAGATATTGATAATGGAGATATTGATAATGAAATTAGTGATAATGGGGATAAAGACAGTACAGACAATAAAGATAATGATAATTACAATCTATTGTTAGAAGAAAATTTATTAAATGGTAAAAGGTTTCTTAAAAATAATACATTTAAAAATCCCAATACTTTAGTATTTAAAAATAAAATAAAAATTATTGATTAAAGTGCCGTAGACTAATAATAAATTCTAAGCCATAATTAAATATAAGACTATATATAAAAATTTATTTATTATGTTTTTGCCTTCAATACTTTTGATTTTAGCACAATTCTATAAAATGGAGTTGTACAAGTCATTACTGATGGTCGTTCTATTTTACAAATGTCATCCGATTTCATATTGTAATATCTGGCAATAGGATCACTTGATGATATTAGAGGCATATCTTTTTTTTTAGCATTATATGTTTCTAACACAAGTTTACTTTCTTCTTGAGTTAAAACAATATGTTTAGGAACAAGAATATGATCCACAATATTTATTTTTAATTCTGCGGTTTTGAATATTTCACATGCAGTTTTATAATGTGATATAATTTTTTCTGATTTTTGATTAATATTTTCCACTATTATATATTTGTATTCGTCGTGATATTTAGAGAGAAATTCTCCAATAGGTGAATTTCTATTTACAGATGCTATTTTATAATCGATCATTTTAATAAATACTTTTTTATTTTTAATGGTAGTATTATAATTTGATTCAAAATCTAAATTAATTATATATTCCATATCATCATTTTCATCAGAAATTAATTTTTTAATATACTTTTCCACATTTTCTTCTTTTATAAATCCCCTATTTTTAAACATTACTATAATATTCCTTTTTATATCATTTAATTGTTGATGATGACTCTTTTCAATAGGCAATAGTTGGGGTATTATTTGGCTTTCTGAAGAAGAGGACTCTTTATCAGTTTGTATTTTTTTACTCATTGTATAATTAATTTATATTATAGAATTATATATTTATATTAAATTAATCAAATTTTTTGAGTATATATATATTGAAATATACTCAAAAAATTGAAATATTTATAAGTTGTTATAATGATGATAAATTAAATTATTAATATAACCCATATCTATTATTCGGATGTCTATATTACACCCCGATAGACTAATTCAAACCTTATTTGAGGATGTGAACAAGACTAAACCATGTATTATATATATGGGTATAGGTACTCATTGTTACGACACTAAGGGATGGGATTATAAAACTAATCAACAATTACCCGCTTTTCTTCATGATTGGAAATTAAATAATTCAGATATTCCAATCAAAATTATTTTATTTGACCAAAGTACAACCGGTGACCCGGATATTATTACAAATAGTAGTTTATTTTTTGCCGATTCATTTATAAGAGACAAACGATATTATAATGTGTACAGCTCACCATTTGGAATTCAAGTATATAATTTTGCTTTGAATGTGAACTGGATAAACAATAATTATGATTTGGAAGGAACTTATGACATAACACAATTAGTTAGTTCAATTGTAAAATCCGTTTCAACCGAATACAATCATTTGTTTTTTTTCCATGAATTTACGGGAAGAAATCCGGAAATTTTAGAGTATGAGATTAAAAATTTAATTGATTGTAATGAAAATAAAGTATGTGATGAAAATAAAGTATGTATTGATATTTCGAGAGGTAGGGATTTATCTTGTACTGTTGATTTTTCTGAACCGGAAAATTATCCACTAATTAAATTAGATGGAGGACATATTTCATGGGTTAATCCTAAATTGATCCCATTGAAAAAACAACAAGAATTAACTGAAAAATTTCTAAATAAACCTATTGTAGTTATAGAATGTCCTTATAACAATTTTAATATGTTTGATTATTATTTATTCAAACAAATTGTAAATAACAATCGTTATATTTATAATATTTGTAGAAAAATAATTTATGTCATAAGAACTCTATATGATAAAGATTCAGAATTTTCAAGCTGGGATGCCACTGCTATTATGAAATTAAATATTCTTAGCGTAAAAATTCCAGATATTAAAGTACATTTAAATAAATTATATGCAGGAGTCTATCAAATTAAAGATATAATTAAAGATGGCATGGACAAAAATACAGTATTTGTGTATAAATTATCCTTATTAGAAGACTTGAAAACTATTATTGAAATTTGTCTTTCTAATATCAAATGTTGGACAAAAAATGAATTTAGAGAAATTAATGAAGTTAGCGAATTATTTATTATGTTTGACACATTGGATGATAAATGCAAATTAATGAATATTTTTAATGATTTTTGTTTGACACACAATATAACTTTTTTATAAAAATTGAAATATATAATA
>JBDNHS010000183.1:0-3317 GCA_041688685.1 Kapaibacterium sp. (SeqCode) | reverse complement strand
TTTTAGATTAATTAAATTATTTTCGCTTTTCTCTTTTTTTGAATAAATTCCGAAGAGGTAAAATATAATCTTTATCCGTTGGAATTTTAACTAAATCTAATTTAGATTTTTTTAGAGAATCATTCAAATAATTTTGATAATATTCCCAATTATCTTTTATCAATTTATTTACATTTTTGTCATTCGAGTCAATTAAATATTCGGTATTATTTTCCAAATTTTTTACTTTGACTAATCCTATATTTGGAAAATATTCTTCGAATGTATCATAAATTTGAATTAAAATAGTATCATTTCTTTTTGACATAATCCTCAAAGAATCAATATATCCGTCATCAATAAAATCAGACAAAACAAAGACAATAGAGCGTTTTTTGATAGTATTTATCAAAAATTCAAATGGTGCTTTGATATTAGTTTTGGTGCTTTTGGGCTTAAATTCAATCAACTCGCTAATAATTCTAAGAATATGTTTTTTACCTTTTTTGGGAGGAATAAATTTTTCGACTGTATCAGTAAATAAAATTACTCCAATTTTATCATTATTTTGCATTGCAGCAAAAGACAATATAGCAGAAATTTCTATTAATATATCTTTTTTCCTTTGCTCCAGTGTACCAAAATTCCCAGAAGCAGACATATCCAAAATCAATATTACAGTAAGTTCTCTTTCTTCTTCGAATACTTTTATGTGTGTACTATTTGACCTTGCAGATACATTCCAATCGATAGCTCTAATATCATCACCGAAGGAATATTCTCTAACTTCAGAAAAAGCCATCCCTTTTCCTTTGAAGTTTGAATGATAATCACCTGAAAAAACATTTTTTGAAATACTCTTTGTTTTTATTTCAATTTTTTTTATTTTTTTTATTAAATCTATTGTTTCCATATTTTTCTTAATTTAAGATATAAAAACGTTAAAAAAACAGAAAATATTTTAAAATTTGTAATTTTAATTTATATATTTTTTAATTTTTCTATTTTACTTCTTATTTTTAGTATTTTTTAGCATAAAATGAACTTCAGTAAATACTCAAAGATTTTAATTATACTTTTGTCCTTTATACTTTTAATAAGTTATAAATTGAAGGGTAATAATAAAAATTATTATAAATTAACGGAAAATAATAATTTACCTTTTTTAATTTTGAAAGATAATTTTAGTCAAGTTAGTAATAATATAATTAAAAACAATAAGCAAGAATCAAAATTTATATTGATAAATGAAGATATAATTGAAAATAATATAAATTTCTATTTTGATTGCAATTTATCTCAAATATATAGTAAAAATGAATTTTATGATAATTTAACAGATGGCAAATATAACAACATAAATAAATTAACGATAAATGACTTCAAACTTATATCTTATTTGGATAATAAATTATCGCAGAAGAATTTGAATTGTAATTTGTTTTTTGGAAAATATAAAGGCAATTACACTCTACTCAAAATTGATAGTGTTACAAAATACTCATTTATAAATTTGATTGCTTCTAATCAAATTCAAAATACTAAAAATATTAATTATGAATATTCATTTAATATTGAAAACAATTTACTATTTATTAAATTAGAAAAATTATTATTTAAAGTTGATTATCAAAATGAGAAATCTGAAATCATAATGGATAATATTGTTTCACTACAATGTAATTATTCAAAAAATGAGTTGTAGTATATAAAAGAAAGTGGCAATTTACTTAATTTGAATATATATAATTTTAAATCAGGTATTGAGACTAATAAAATAAAGTTGGAATACGGTAATAATTTTAAATTTTGTTATTCTAATTATAAAGCAACTAATACTAAAAAAACATTAAATTATTATTTTTTGAATGGATTTGAAAATAGAGCTTTATTCACTTATTATAAATTTATAAACGGCAAACCTATAAAAAAAGATTATTGGTTAAATAGTAATTTAAATAATTTACATTTCATAAATAATCAAAAAGCAAGTATTTCATCAGATAAATTATTTTTATTTGAACTTATTAATCAAAAAAATGCAAACACCTTAAATATTTATAAATTAAATAAGTTAAATATTACCTCAAATAATTTAATTCCCCATAAAAACATAAAATTAGAATCCAAATCTAATACAATTTTATCTATACAGCAAATTGAAAATTATTATTATATGCTTACTGATAACTATTTTTTTATGCTAGATTTAGATTTTAAAATTATTGCTGAAAAACCAATCTACAATGCATTTATGAGCAATCAAAATAATTATGTTAGTAATTTGAGTAATTTGAGTAATAATAATTACAATATTCACATTATCAAGGAAGACAATAACATAATAATTAGCACTGATGATAATTCTAAAATTTATAAAATTGATAAAAATCCATTTTGGTTTTTTTATAAGATATATTTTGAATTTATTTATTTATTTATTCCATTTATAATTTTAGTTATTTTGTTCTTTCTTTATCGTAAAATCAAAAAACAAAGAAGAATCATAAACAATTTAATTGATTTACCCAATAATGGATTTGTACTCATATTTAATAAAAATGGTCAGTTAATTCAAGTAAATAATGAAGGGAGAGATTTATTGAGAATTGATTATACAATACCTTTAAATAAATATTTTAAGTATTATTGTAATCAAGAAGTTTTCAATCAATTATTTATGTTTTTTGAAAATTCATTAAACACTAAACAACAATTCAAACAAACTATTAACATCATTATTGATAACAAAGTCAATGAGTTTGTGTGTAATTCTAGTCCTCAAAGAAATTTTACTGGAAATTTTAAAGGGATGATTATTACTGGATTAAATATTACGGAAGAATTAGAAAGACAGCGACTAATTAACTGGGCTCAATTAGCACATGATATGCAAACTAATCTTTCGATTATAAAATTAAATACCGAAAATCTGACTACAAATGTAAGCGACGAAGATAAAGTAAGATTATACAAAATTGCTCATCAAACGAATATTTTGTTTAATAGAATTAGAGACTTGGTGACGGTAGGGAAGTCAAAGGTATTAAATAAAAATACTTATAAATCTAATTTAGTTGTCGATGAGTTGATTAATGAATTTGACCAAAGTTTAATTTCTAATATTAAATTTGTCAAAAATGTACAGACTTTTGAAATTAATTGTGATAAAGCAAAAATAATCAGATGCCTCAGAAATTCAATTGAAAATTCTATAAAAGCTTTAAAAGAAATAGATGGAAAAATTACTATTCATTGCAAATTAGAAAATAAATTTGTGATATTCACAATCGAAGATGACGGTCCAGGAATGGATGATAATATCAAAAAAAGAATGT
>JBDNHS010000182.1:0-6649 GCA_041688685.1 Kapaibacterium sp. (SeqCode) | reverse complement strand
ATTTCTGTGCTTGTTAATATTTCAATATGGTAATGTGAGTTTGGTATTAAATCCCCAGCTTTTTCTGCCCACTCTATCAATTTAATAGTCTTGCCCGAAAACAAACAATCAGTCAATCCAATTTCCAACAACTCTTCATTTTTCTGTATTCTATACAAATCAATATGATATATTATAATTTCTTCATCATCTTTTACACCAGTATAATGATTAAAGATTGTAAAAGTCGGACTCGTTACAATTTCATTCACTTCAAAATAATCACAAATACCTTTTATAAACTCTGTTTTACCTGACCCTAAGTCTCCATAAAAAGCAACTATATCACCAGCTTTTAAAATTTTAGCAAAATCAAAACCTAACCTAATTGTATCTTCTTCGTCGTGCGAAGCATAAAACTCTTTATTCATCTTTTCTTCAAATTAATAAAACACTAGTAACAAATTTAAAACTTTTATATCGAAAAAAGAAATATTACAACAAAATAATAGAATTAATTAAATTGTTGACCACCTGAAATCTTAAACATTATATTCTTGGAGTAAGCTTAATTACTGGTACAACCATTTCTTCTAATGATATCCCTCCGTGCTGGAAACTATCTTTATATTTATTTAAATAATAATGATAATCAGTGGGATAAACAAAATAACTTTCTTCTTTAGCAATAATATTATTTACACTCATACCATCTTTGGGAATTTTAATATCTTCCAAATTTTTTATATGCATTGCTTGTTTAGCATCAGTTTTTACATTTTTGCCAAATTTATATCTCAAGGACGTAGTAGTATCTTTATCTCCCAAAACTTTCACACCTTTCATACATCTTACAGAACCATGGTCAGTAGTTATTACAACTTTAGCGTTAGGGATTTTGGCAATTGTTTTAAGCATACCATATAAACTTGAGTGCATAAACCACGATTTTGTTAATGATCTGTAAGCAGACTCTTCTGGTGCAATTTCTTTTAGAATTGCATAATCAGAACGAGAATGTGCTATCATATCCAAAGCATTAACTACAATTGCAGTCAATTCTGAGTTAGCATATTGTCCGATATCTTTTTCTACTTTTTTACCAAAATCTGTATCGAATATCTTTATAAAATTCGGTTTGTTTTTAAGATTAATTCTTTTTCTCGTTACCCAAGATTCAAGTAGCTCTCTTTCATATTTATTTTGTGAATGTTCTTCACTATTATTTTCAACATTCCAAAATTGAGGAAAATATTTTTTAATATCAATTGGATATAAGCCAGCAAAAATTGCATTACGACAGTAGGGCGTGGCAGTCGGTAAAATAGAACAATAAAAGTCAGTATCAAAGGAATATATGTTTTTCAAAATATCTTCCATCACTAACCATTGATCATACCTTAGACAATCAATGACAAAGAAAAATGTTGGACCTTCTTTTGCTAACTCAGGTGCTAACCATTTATCTTGAACATTTGGAGAAAATAATGGAATATCATTAACTTGATTATTCGTCAAATTAATTTTGTTTTTTCCATTTTGAGAATTTGTGATATTTAAATCATTATCAGTATTAATCCAATCAATATAATTTTTTTCTATAAAATTAGAAAATTCTACATTTGCTTCTTTAAATTGACTATTTAGAGTGTCCTTTAAGCCCTTGTCATTAATCTTATCCAGTTCAATAGACCATTTTACTAAATTTTTATAAATATCAACCCATTCAGTCCAATTGGGTCTGTTAAAAATCTTTTGTGAAGTTTCAGAAAAGCTTTTCATATAATTTTGAGTAAAAATCTCAATTTCTATTCTTTCAACTTCAATAAATTTTTTACAGGCTAATAATATTTGGGCAGGATTTACTGGCTTAGTTAAATAATCATCAATTTTTTTTCCAATGGCTTCTTCCATAAGACTTTCTGCTTCATTTTTAGTAACCATAACAACTTTGGTACCTGGGTCTAAATCTTTTAATTTTGGCAAGGTTTCCAAACCAGATATACCAACCATCATTTCATCTAGGAAAATTAAGTCGAAATGTTCTTTGGAGACAATTTCAATTGCATCTTCACCATTTGATGCGGTTTGGACATAATATCCACGGTTTTTAAGTAGTATTATGTGAGGTTTAAGTAATTCTATCTCGTCGTCAATCCAAAGAATTTTACCTCTAACAGTTTCATTATTTATAGATTTATTTAACATTAATTAATTCCAATAAAATTATAAAAATATCCAAATTGTAAATATAAATCAATAAATATTCCTCCGAAATGTTAAAATATTGTATAATGACTTTAAACGTTACTAACGATAATCCTTAAATTAAATTATAATACTTTAATTATACTATTTGTGTTTGTTATTTTAAAAATAATTGAATTGCAAAATATTCAAAAATTAAATATTATATATTACTATTTAAAAATAACTTAAAATTAAAAAAAATAAAAACTTCTGATTTTACTGGTTTTTAATGTATAAATCATTAAATTTGAATAATATTTTTACGAGTTTTTAAATTATATTTTTTATGGGTATGTAAATGAATAGAATTCATAATTTTAGTGCTGGTCCTGGAGTATTACCAATAGATGTTTTAAACTCTACAAAAAATGCTGTTGTTGACTTTAATAATTTAGGTATGTCTGTGATGGAAATGAGTCATAGGTCAAAAGAAATAGTTGAAGTTTTTGATGTTGCAAAAAGTAATTGTTTGAAATTAATGAATTTGGATAAAAACGATTATACTGTTCTTTTTTTAGGTGGTGGAGCAAGTTTGCAATTTGCAATGGTACCTTATAATTTCTTAAAAAATGAATCTGATTATATTAATACTGGCGAATGGTCGAGAAAAGCAATTAAAGAATCAAAATTCATTGGAGAAACAAATGTAATAGCAAGTTCAGAAGATAGTAATTATAATTTTATACCCAAAGATTATAATGTCAATTCTAACTCCGATTATTTACATTATACTTCTAATAATACAATCTTTGGTACTAGATTTTTCGAAATACCTGATTCAAAAAATATCCCTTTGATTTGCGATATGTCTTCTGATATATTTAGTAGAAAATTGGACTTCTCTAAATTTGATTTAATCTATGCCGGTGCTCAAAAAAATATGGGTCCTGCTGGAGCTACATTAGTTGTAATTAAAAATTCATATTTAGAAACAGCAAATGAAACTGGGTTAAGTATGTTGTTATACAAAACTCACTCAAAAGTTGATTCAATGTATAATACGCCTCCTGTATTACCTGTATATGTTATCGGTGAAACACTAAAATGGATTGAAAATATTGGTGGATTAGAAGAAATTGAAAATTTGAATAATAAAAAATCAAATTTACTATACAATGCTATAGATTCAAAAGTTGGATTTTACAAAGGTTCTGTAATTGATAAGATAGATAGATCCATCATGAATATTACTTGGAATTTACCAACCGAAGAATTAGAAGAAAAATTTATGAAAGAAGCAACAAAAAGTAATTTATCTGGATTAAAAGGACACAGATCAATTGGTGGAATTAGAGCTTCTATTTATAATGCTTGCCCAATGGAATCTGTCGAAGCATTAGTTGAATTTATGGAAAATTTCTATAGTAATAATAAGTAAAACAAATTCTGTACTAACTTTTAAGACTGTCTATTAGGACAGTCTTTTTTATGACTTTTTAAAATATATTTTATATTAATTTAGAGGATATGTAATTTCAACAATTAATTTTTCATATTTAGATTATTTAGTTTTAGCATTTTATTTTTTTGCTATTATTTTAATTGGTTTTTATACTAATTTAAAAAGTAAAAAAAACGATCTTAAAAGTAAAAACAATACTGAATTAGATGATGAAAAAAGTGATTATTACATTTTAGCAGGTAGAAAATTAACTATACCTCTATTTGTTGCAACACTTGTCTCCACTTGGTATGGTTCAATATTAGGTGTTGGGGAATATGTTTTTAGTTCGGGTGTTTTAGCTTGGATATCACTTGGATTACCTTATTATATTACTGCTTTAATTTATGCTTTTTTTATAACAAAAAAAATTAGGAATTTGAATGTAACATCAATTCCTCATCAATTTGAATTAAAATATGGAGAAACTGCCTCAATATTATCTGCGATTTTTGTTTTAATTAGTACAATTCCTGCAAGTTATTTATTAATGTTAAGTTATTTGATACAATTATTATTTGGTTTTAGTAGTATATACTCATTATTTTTAGTTGCAATTTTATCGTTATTTTTTGTTTATAAAGGTGGTTTTTTGACAGATATAAATTTGAATGTATTTCAATTTATATTAATGTTTGCAGGATTTATTTGTTTACTTTATTTCGCATATACAAAAATAGGGGATTTTGATTATTTGATTTCAAACTTACCTGATTCTCATAAAGAGATCAATTTTTCGAATAATTTACAGACAATAATTGTATGGATACTTATTTCATTTCAAACCTTTATTGACCCAAGTTTTCATCAAAGGACTTCAGCTACTAAAAACTACAAGATTGCTCGAAAAGGAATAATAATATCTGTTATATTCTGGATTATATTTGATTTTTTAACTTTAACAACAGGGCTTTATTCTTACATTTTGGTTCAAAATAATAATTTAAGTATTCTGCCACTTAATTCTTTTCCAATATTAGCAGATAATATATTACCTGTAATATTTAAAGGTTTATTTTTTGTAAGTTTGTTTGCTACAATTATGTCTACTTTTGAAAGTTACTCACTAATCTCTGCTTATACATTAGGAAAAGATATTTTACATAAATTAAATCTTAAATTTAAAATATACAAAATCGATCAAATAAAATTAATTAAATTAAGTTTTATAATAAACTCAGTTTTTTCAATTATTTTAGCATACTTTATTCCCTCAGTAATAGATTTAATTTACAATTTATCAAGTCTTGTTTTACCAAGTTTATTATTGCCAATGTTATTTACTTTTTCAAAAAAGTTTAACTTCAAAGATAATATCATAAAATTAATATTTTTACCATTTTTAAGCTCATTTATAATTTTTGTAGATAAATATTTTCATATATTAAATTTGAATTTAGAAGCTATGATTATTGGAATGTTAACATCTGTAATATTATTTGGATACTATATTATTTTATATCATATAAATACAAAAAAACAGGTTGCAAACTAAATTACAACCTGAATAAATCTTAAAAATATTTTAAAAAATCTCTTTTGAATTACTTGAGGAATTAAGCAATAGTTACCTCATCACATAAATAAACATCTTGAATTGTATTTAAAATTTCCACACCTTCATGCATTGGCTTTTGAAATGCTTTTCTACCAGAAATCAAACCCGTTCCACCAGCTCTTTTATTAATTACAGCAGTCTCAATGGCTTCAGATAAATCATTATTTCCAGATGCTCCACCAGAATTGATTAATCCGATTTTCCCCATATAACAATTAGCAATTTGATAGCGTGTCAAATCAATTGGATGATCAGAAGTTAATTCAGTATAAACTTTATTATCTATTTTACCATAACTTGAGTTATTCATATTTAGTGCAGTAAAACCACCGTTATTTGTTGGTAATTTTTGTTTAATTATATCTGCTTGAATTGTAACACCAAGATGATTAGCTTGACCAGTCAAATCAGTGGATGTATGGTAATCTTTATCTTTTTTGAATTCATTATTTCTCAAATAACACCACAAAATAGTAGCCATTCCTAATTCGTGAGCCAAGGCAAAAGCTTCACTTACTTCTTGTATTTGTCTTCCACTCTCATCAGAACCAAAATAAATTGTAGCCCCAATAGCAGCAGCACCCATATTATAAGCATCTTCAATTTGACCAAACATAATTTGGTCAAATTTATTAGGGTAAGTCATTAATTCATTGTGATTTATTTTTACTATAAATGGTATTTTATGAGCATATTTACGGGATACTATTCCTAATACTCCAAAAGTTGAAGCAACGGCATTACAACCACCTTCAATTGCTAATTTTACTATATTTTCAGCATCAAAATAAATTGGATTTTTAGCAAATGATGCACCAGCAGAGTGCTCAATTCCTTGATCCACAGGTAATATTGATAAATATCCAGTATCTTTTAATCTTCCGTGATTATAAATTCTTTCTAAATTTACCAATACTTTATTACTTCTATTTGAATTAATAAATACATCATCCAAGTAATTCGGATTAGGTAGGGTCAGAAGTTCTTTACTTATTTTCGGATTATTAAAATTTAATAAGTAGTCTGAGTTATTGCCAAGTGCGTTTACTATTTTTTGAAACATATTTAAACCATTATTATACTATTAATTTCTATTTCTTTATATTTAAATAGATATTTTGATTATTTACAAATTTAGTAAAATTATTTAAAAAACAAATTTATTTTATATTGTTTTAACTATTATTAATAAAATTAACTTAAAATCATTAAAAAAATATAGTGATTAAATTAGTTATATTCTATTTCTTTTATTAAGATAGTCTTTCATTGCTTTATCAATGGTGTCGATGTTGTAATTAATGAATAATCAATTTTTGATTCTCTACAACCTTTTTCGATTTTATTGGTAAATTCTTTTAATAATTTTTGATATTCTTTTTTGATTTGAATTGGTTCTGTTACAATATCTTCTTGTTTTT
>JBDNHS010000181.1:0-6210 GCA_041688685.1 Kapaibacterium sp. (SeqCode) | reverse complement strand
TATTTGGTTGCCAGAATGCGCCTACAGAAATAGTTATGAATGGAAGAGTTATATTGCTGTTGCTCCTTTTAATACTCCACGCAAACGTAGTGGAATAGAAGTATTTTTGAAAGAAAACAATCTTGATTTTTTTGTAACAGATGAAAAATTATTAACTCAATCAGAGCTTTTGGGGTGGTTCGCTGATGATGAAAAAAAATACTTTTTGAATAAAGAATTTCAACATCAAGATTATTATTTTCACCCTAATCCAATGAAGTTATATAACATAAGTTCTGATATTAATAATACAAAAACAAGTAGTGTTATATTTACAAGAGATGTAACTTTGGCTTTAAAAGTTTGGAGTGGCGAAGGTGGATATCCAGGCGATGGTAATTATTTAGATTTTCATAAAAAGAATATGAATTCTAAATTACGTTATTGGAGCGTTACATCTACAAAATTAGATATGGCTTACAAAAAGACATACAAACATCTTGAAACACAAAAAATAATAGACCTTCAATCAAATAATTATATTAGTCTGATTGAATCTGCTGGAAAATCATTTAATTCTATAGAAAATACTAATGCTACAATTTGTTTACCTTTTGATACAGAATTGTTTGGGCATTGGTGGTTCGAAGGGGTTGATTTTTTGTACTATTTATTGAAAGGTATTAGTAATTCGCCTTTTATTAAAAATAGAACTTGTTCAGAACAATTAGATGAATTGAAACCAAAAGAAGTAATAAAACTTAAAGAAGGCTCTTGGGGTGAAAACAATAATCATGATGTTTGGTCTAACGAAAAAACATATTGGGTTTGGGAACAGATATATAATTCTGAACTTAAATTACAAAAATTATTCAAAATATTGGACAAAAATACTTTAGAGTATCTAATTAAAAACAAAAATAATTTTTTGGAAATTGAAGTTTTATATAGATTATTAAAACCATTATTGAGAGAAAGTTTATTATTACAAGCTTCAGACTGGAGTTTTTTGATAACTAACGAATCAGCTAAAGATTATGCCGAAAATAGATTCTCATTCCATTTGGCTGACTTTAATGGATTATACGATATTATTGCTAATAATTTTGGTTTAATAGAATTAATCAATAATAATATTAACACCAACAAAAGTTTCGAATTAGTTGAATTTAAAATTTCTGAAGATGAAACAAGATTTTTGTATGAGACAGAAAGAAGAAATTGCCCTTTTCCAGAATTAAATTATTTAGATTTCGAAATTGATACTACATTAAATTAATTCTAAGTTTCTAATCGTTATATTTAATCTTTATATTTAATCAATATACTTAATCATTATATTATAATTAATGGTCTTACTAAAAAAAATAGCTAATAATTTATTTTATATCAGTTTGTCTGAATTAATAAGTAAATTATTAGTTTTTTTATATACTTTACACTTATCAAGAGTTTTGGGTGCTGAAGGTCTTGGCAAATTGGGATTTGCAGCTTCAGTTCTATCATTTTTGATTTTGTTTGTTTCTATTGGTATAGATAGTTATGGGATTAGAACTGTTGCCCAAAATCCAACTAAACAAAAAGAAATTGTTGATGAGATATTTACATTAAGATTAATATTATCAATTTTAATATATAGCTTATTTTTGTTTCTTATTTATAATTTAGATTTATCGCAAGACTCCAAAACAATCACAATAATATATTGTGTATCACTGTTCGGACACGCCTTAAATATGAATTGGGTCTTTTTGGCGATTGAAAAAATGAAGCCAATAGCGATTAGGCAAATTGCAGTAAGTATTGTAACTTCTATTTGTGTATTTTTATTAATTGATGACAAAGATGATACAATTATTGCAAGTGCTATAATTGGTTTTAGTACTTTGATAAGTTTATTAATTGTAATAATTTACTATGTTTTTAAAGTTGATAAAATTAATTTAATTTTTAAAATTTCGAGAGCTAAAATTATTATTTATTCTTCAATTACAATTGGCATATCATTTCTGATAACTACAATTTATAATAATGTTTCGACTTATTTATTGGGTGTGATGATAGATGATGATTTTTATCAAACTGGGATAATAAGTGCTGCGCAAAAATTCTTAGCTTTGGGTACTTTATCTTCTATTATATTACAGCAGGCATTTTTTACAACATTTTCCAAAATGAATAATAATTTGGAGGAAGGTAAAAGTTTGTTTTTAAAATTCTTAAATATAATGATAATTTTAGGATTGATAACATCTATCATTATTTTTATTTATGCTGATAAAATAATTTTAATTCAATTTGGTGATAAATTTATAGATAGTATTCCAGTGCTTAGAATATTATCTTTTAATGTTTTGTTAGTATTTCTAAATGTTTTGTATACTACTCCCATTGTTGCTTGGCATCAAGAGAAAATCTTTATGAAGTCAGTTTCTATAGCTTGTATATTTAATATTATACTAAATATAATCCTTATTCCACACTTCAAAGCTATTGGAGTATCTTATATTATAGTTTTTACAGAATTAATAACAAATATTGCATTAGTATATTTCTTTAGAAAGTTATATAATTTTTCTGGTACAAAATTAATATTAAAACAAATTTTACTTATTAATCTATATTTTATCCCTGGTTACATAACTTATTTTTATTATGATTTAGTGTATTTATCAATTTTAATAAATTTATTGACAATTATATTTATCTTTTACTCAAATAATTTATTGACAAAAACTTTTATACTTTCATTAATAAAAAAACAATTTTAGATAGTTATTTTAGTTTAATTATTTTTAACATTTGATTTTTCAAAGCTTTATTAGAAAAATTTATTAGAACAATTTATGAAATATGATTACTTAATAGTAGGCTCAGGATTGAGTGGATGTGTTATTGCAGAAAGGATAGCCAATCAACTAAATAAAAAAGTATTAATAGTAGAAAAGCGTAATCATATTGGTGGTAATGTTTATGATTATTATAATGAGAACAACATATTAGTTCATAAATATGGACCACATATTTTTCACACTCAAATGAAAAAAGTGTGGGATTATACCTCTCAATTTACAGAATGGATAATTTATTATCATAAAGTTTTGGCTGTAATCGAAGGTCAAAAAGTACCAATTCCTTTTAATCTCAACTCAATATCACAATTATTCCCAAATAAATATGCAGATAAATTAATCAAAGATTTGATTGATAATTATGGATATGGAATAAAAATTCCAATACTTAAGTTAATGGAAACTAAAGATAAAGACTTGAAATTTTTGGCAGATTATGTTTATAAAAATGTTTTTTTGGGTTATAATTTAAAGCAATGGGAAACAAAACCAGAAGATTTAGATTTTAGTGTTACCTCGAGAGTGCCAATTTATATATCCAGAGATGACAGGTATTTTAATGATAAATATCAAGGAATACCAAAAAATGGTTATACACAAATGGTAAAAAATATAATCAAAAATAAAAATATTGAAGTATTATTAAATACCGATTATAAAAACATAATAGATAATGTGAAGTTTGATAAATTAATTTATACAGGTCATATTGATTATTATTTTGATTTTGCTTTTGGGCATTTGCCTTATAGAACATTAGATTTTAAATTTGAAACATTTGAATTTGATAATAATAAAGATAAATTTCAAGAAACTGCTCAAGTAAATTATCCTAATGACTATGACTTTACAAGAATAACAGAATTCAAACATCTTACTAAACAGAATACTAATTATTCTACAATTGCTTATGAATTTTCAAAAGCTCATAATCCAAATGACAAAAATTCAGACCCATACTACCCTATTCCTAATGATGAGAATCATAATTTATTCAATAAATATAAGTTAGAGGCTGATAAATTACAAAATGTAATTTTTCTTGGAAGATTGGCAGATTACAAATATTACAATATGGACCAAACAATAGGTGTAGCATTACAAACTTTTGAAAAGAAAATAGCAAAAAGTAATTAAGTTGTTGTGCTTTGTAGTTCAATATATTTTATATTATTTCAATTAGTAAACCTCAATGAATGTATTAATAGATGAAAATAATCCATATTTAAATGAAGTATTATCGAATTATACATTTATAAATAATATTATATTGTTCAAAGGTAGAAATCTGAATAATGAAATATTATTAGAGTCTGATTGTGAAGTTTTATTTTGCCGTTCTACAAGTAAAGTTAATGATAATTTATTAAAAAATAGTAAAGTAAAGTTTTTAGCCACAGTTACCTCTGGAATAGATCATATTGATTTGGAAGCTATAAAAAAGTATGGAATACACTTTGCCAATGCTCTTGGTTCTAATTCAAATGGAGTTACTGAATTTGTTTTGTATTCAATATTAGATTGGTTATCCAAAAATAATAAAATAGCAGATGATTACTCTAAATACAAATTAGGAATTATTGGATTTGGAAATATAGGGCAGAAGGTTGCTTTTTATGCAAATAAATTAGGTTTTGAAATATTTGTAAATGACACTCCCCTAAAAAACAAAAATTATGAATTTCCATCATATACACATTACAAAGAATTAGATGAAATGCTAAACTCTTGTGATATAATTACTAATCATATTCCATTAGAAAATACTTTAAATTTAGAACAAAATGATGATTTGTGTAACAATTCAAATAACAATACGTATAAGTTACTAAATGATAATCTAATACATTTGAAACCTAATAGTTGTTTTATACATAGTTCGAGAGGAAGCATAGTTGATGAAGAAAAATTAAGTCATTTAAGTCCAAAAAGTAATATAAGCCTGTATATTGATGTGTGGGAAAATGAACCAGCAATTGATACGAAATTGAAACTAATGGCTGAAATTAGCACTCCACACATTGCAGGGCACACTTACAATTCTAAAATCAAGGGTGTCAAAATGGTTCTGGAGTCATTCGACAAATATTGTTTTGAAACGCTTGGCGAAAAAATAAACTCTTCGATAATATTAGATGAAATACTAGCTAATGACTTTGAACTTAATAAAAATATGGATAATTTAATTAACTTTAGTTCGACTCCTGCAAATAAATTTTTGGAGGGAGAATTCAAAACCAGGTTATACAATAAATTAAAGGTTAATAGAAAGTTTGATGAGTTAAGTAAAAGTATCAAAAATGATTATCTACTAAATGATATTAATAATACTGCTTTTGATAACTATAGAAAAGATTATAATTCATTTGAAACAATAGCGAATTAGTCTATAGATTAGTTAATTGTTTAGCAATTTTTCAAAATATCCGGATCTTTTAAATAAAATAATTAAAATTCAATAATATTAGAATTAAGACGTTTAGACAAATACAAAAAATAAATAATTAAAATTAAACAATAATTAAAAAAGGTAAGAAATGAAAATAAATTACAGTTCTAACAAAACATATAGCATTTTATTACTATTTGTATTCTCTTTTGCATTTGGTTCGATGTTAGCACAACCAAAATTAGAAATTATCGGTGGTGACAAATACGACTGGGGGAAAGTAAAACCTAAGGATAGTCCATTAAAGACTAAAGTAATTGTTAAAAACATAGGTAATGAAGACTTAAAGATTTTGAATGTAAAACCTTCTTGTGGTTGCACTGCTGCACCAATTGACAAGAACATTTTAAAACCAAATGAAACCGCTACAATAGATTTGTCATTTAACGTTGGTACCAACCCTGGGGTAAATTCAAAAACGTTGACAATTACAACTAATGACCCTAATAATTCAAGTAAGATTTTTAGATTACAGGCTGAATTAGTAAAACCAATAGTAATTTCACCTGCAGGTTATTTCACTTTCACTACTCTTAAAGTGGGTACAGAAACTGCATCTACTTTATATATTGAAAATGTAAGTGATAAAGAAATTAAATTAAGTAATATCGAAGTAAATCCAATAAATGTTAAAATTAATTTAAAAGACGGCAAAGTAATTAAACCAGGTGAAAAAGCAGAAATCACAGCAAGATATACTCCAGACAAATCTGGATATTTGAACTGTACTGTTACTATGAAAACTTCACACCCTGACCAAAATGAAATTACAATTACTGGTTACGGTAAAATTGAAGACTCCGCTGTATTTAATAACAAATAATAAATATATAAATAAAATTAAATTATGAAAATAATTTTATAGAAGAATTACTAAATTTACAAATTAAGGTTAAGCATTGCTTAACCTTAATTTTTATATGAAACAAC
>JBDNHS010000180.1:0-14998 GCA_041688685.1 Kapaibacterium sp. (SeqCode) | reverse complement strand
TTGCTAATTGAATAATATAAGTCCCAACTCCGCCTTCACCTCCAATAATTAATAGGTTTTTTGTCGGTTCATTCTCATTATTTTC
This sequence comes from Kapaibacterium sp. (SeqCode), assembly GCA_041688685.1. GTDB lineage: Bacteria > Bacteroidota > Ignavibacteria > Kapaibacteriales > UBA2268 > JBDNHS01. The sequence goes on along the minus strand of JBDNHS010000180.1, from coordinate 14,913 downwards.
ATTCTCAATATTTTCATTCTCAATATTTTCATTTTCTATCTGAGATTGATATTCAGATAATAAATTAAATGCAATTAGCCCTGCTGTAGGTAGTCCTGAATATTTCTCTAATTCAATGTTTTCTATACTTTCATTTTGTTTATGATTTTCAATATTTGGGATTTTGACTAATGCACTCATTGGAAGCTTTATATATTCACAATAACTGCCTTGATAATTTATTCCAATTGTATAATTTTTGTCTCCAACACTAAACTTTGGAAGTGCGATTACTCTGTCACCAATTTTATAATTATGCTCATTATCTCCATCTTTTTCAACAAAATCAAAATCATCAGAATAATTAATTTCTACAATTTCGCCGATAACATCACTGCCCAAAATATGTGGAAAAACGAATGGTGAAATTTGATTGCTATTATCTGATTGATAACCTTTCCTTAAAGTTAAATCTATTCTATTAACTGAACTATATAATATTTTGACAATTACTTCATTACAATTTGCTTTATTACTTAATTTATAACCTGATTTATCTAATATTGGATTTGGATAATCATTTTCAAATTTAAAATTATTATAATCGCCGTGATTTTCTAAGATTATTGCTTTCATTGGACATTTAGATTAAATTATGTATGGATTTAATAAAGTCATATTACTTTTATAATTTTGTTAAATTTTAATTTACAATTTATAATTTGATTATGTTAATACCTAAAATTAATGATATTGAAATCGCATATTCACTAATTAAAGATAAAATTCATCAAACTCCAGTTCTGACTAATTCCCATATTAATTCTATCTCAAATAGTAATATTTTTTTTAAATGTGAGAATTTCCAAAAAGTTGGGGCATTTAAGTATCGTGGTGCCACAAATGCTGTAATGAATTTGGTCAAAAGTGGTTATAATGGAATTGTTGCCACTCACTCATCTGGAAATCACGCACAGGCGTTGGCTTTGGCTGCCAGAGAAAATGGGCTCAAAGCTATTATAGTTATGCCCGACAACTCACCAAGAGTCAAGGTAGATGCAGTCAGAGGGTATGGTGCGGAGATTGTTTTTTGCGAGGCAAATATAGAAGCAAGAGAAACTACATTACAAAAAATACTCAAAGAAAAAGAAGCTAAATTTATTCACCCATATACTAATTTTGATGTGATTTCTGGGCAGGGCACTGCCTCATTAGAATTAATCAAAGAAATACAGGACTTAGATATTATAATCACTCCAGTTGGAGGCGGTGGACTACTTTCTGGGACTTTGATTACTTCCAAAGAATTAGACCCAGAAAAAAATAACATCTCAAAAAACATAAAAGTCTATGCCGCCGAGCCACAAATGGCAAATGATGCTTATATATCTTTCAAAACCAAAAAACGAGTTGAGACCTTCACACCCAACACTATTTGTGATGGACTTAGAACCACAATCGGAGAAATAAATTTTGAAATAATGAATAAATATCTTGATGATGTTTTATTGGCTGAGGAAAATGAAATAATTGCCGCTATGAGGTTAATTTGGGAAAGAATGAAAATAATTATTGAGCCATCTTGTGCTGTTCCTTTGGCTGTGATACTCAAAAACAAAGAAATATTTGCTAATAAAAAAGTCGGCGTTATTCTTACCGGTGGCAATGTAGATTTGGGCAACCTACCTTGGTAGAGTTTGGGCTGAAATGAAAAAATATTAATGAAATAATTGCACTATATTGCACTCAATTTTTGAATTTCTATCAACTTTAGGGTTAACTCTATGGTTGATTTCCTAATTCTTTTCTCTTTCAATCTCCCTTTTGATTACAAAACATAAACCTTTTTAGAAAATGACATTAGAACAGGAATTGGAAGTGAAAAGTTGGGAATAAATAAATGTAAACAGACAAAAAAGAGAATAAAATATTTTTAATTATTATTCAATTTCAATTTTATCAATCTCTTTCATCAATCTATCAGTTTCCGAAAGTGCAACAATAATTTTTTGATAATGCAAAATATCATCAAACTCTAATTTTCTTTCTTTGCGGTCTTTGAGCCATTTTTGGGCTGGTTGATAACCGCCAATGTAAAACTCCCAAGCTACTTGCGGAACATTGTCAAAATACTGCGTGTCGTTGATGTAAACTTTGCCGACCTCCCTAAATCCCTCCAATGGAGGGACTTCAATAACAAGTTCATTACTTAAAGTCTCACCTTTGGGGAGATTTAGAGGGGTCTTTTCATTTGTAAAAGTTAAACCCAATTTCTCTGTTATTTGCTTTTCTATCTCCATATTTAGGTTGGGCGTTCCGACCTCCCTAAATCCCTCCAATGGAGGGACTTCAATAACAAGTTCATTTCTTAAAGTCTCACCTTTGGGGAGATTTAGAGGGGTACTTACATACTTCAATTTACCAACTACATGGTTTCCGTCTAGTGGATATTGCGTAATGTATTTTTCTACGATTTTGCTTTCTAATAAATGTATTTGCCTGATTTCGCCACCAAGTTTTACCAATTGCCAAAACGTGGCTGCATCTTTTGGATAAGGCACTCTTGGAAAGTCAATTTTTAAAAATTCTTTATATTTCTCTCTGTATGTGGGCGAATGTAAAACCGCATAGATGTAATCGAGAATATCTATTGGAGCAAAGACCTCCCCCAGCCCCTCCAAAGGAGGGAAGACTGGATCTACCTCAGATTGGATATCTAATTTACCATCCAATTTATCTTTTACTTTTAAAGCCACTGATTGAGGATTTGAAAATACTTCTTCATTTGTAAAACGAATTACTTCATAGCCTAAATCATTTAGCCTAATGGTTCTCAGTTCATCATATTCTTTCTGGTTTAAATGTATTTTCCCATCTATTTCTATCACCACTTTTTTGCTCAAACAAACAAAGTCAGTAATGAAATCATCAATAATATGTTGTCTTCTTATTTTATATCCGGTTTTCTTATTTCTGAAATGCTCCCAAATTACTGTTTCAGCTTCTGTAGGATTATCTTTTAATCTATCTCGCACTTCTTTGATTAATTTATAATTTAAAGGATTTGCTGTTACATATCCGACCCCTCCCTGCCTCTGCTTGACCTCCCCAACCCCTCCAATGGAGGGACTTAAAGTCTCACCTTTGGGGAGATTTAGAGGGGTCTTTTCATCTGTAAAAGTTAAATCTAATTTCTCTGCTATTTGCTTTACTATCTCCATATTTAGGTTTGGCGTTCTTTCTGCTTTTTGCTCGATGTTTTGTTGTCCGTTGGTTGAGGGATAGAGGTAGAGGGGAAAAGTATTACCCGAGCCAAATCTACCCGCTGTTCCTGTTAAATTAAATTCATTAATAAGTTTTGTACAAAAAATATATTTCCAATCTCCAACACATTGTCTTGCTGTAACCAATCCTATATTTTCTCCTTTTAAAAAATGTTGCATAACTTCAGTTCTCGGAGAATTTATCCAAAATTCGTTCTTTTCAAAAGGCAAAGTATATTGAACATCAAAAGGTCTATAGTTTATAGGAATAATACCTTTTTTATACGCATTTCTTAAATCATCAATTCTACCTTCTTTAGTTGTTCTTCTTGAATCTTTAATTTGATAAACTTCGAAAGGATTATCAATAGCCAAAATTCTTTCAATAGTATTTTTTAATTCTTGTTTAGATGGAAATATTGATAGTCTATCAATTCCTGTTACAATTCCGGTATTATTAAGTGTAAACAATTCATTTACCGCAAACCCATTTTCATATTTATCTCTTCCCTCATCATTCTTTGGAATAAAAAAGAAATTTGGTTTATTAGGCTTTAACTCTTTAAATTCAATTGTTTTTAAGTCGTTTTCAATTAGGAAATCATATTTCATTTCTCTTTTACCAAACAAATCAAAATGGAATACTTTGCCTAATTCATTCAGTTTTTTCTTCCCTGTTTTTACAAAAATATTGATAGAAACACCTTGCATAATATCAAATACATTTACGTCAGGACTTCCATCAGGGTGCTTTTCTTTTTTCTTACTATTGCCGTGTAAGTCTACTGTGTAAATTTTATCGTAGGTATTTAGCAAATTCCAACGCATACCTCTAAAAGTAGGATTATCTAAAAATCCGTGAGGATTGATAAAAGCTAAAATACCGCTACCGTTTTTCTCAATAAAGTGTTGTCCGTAACGTAAGAATTTTACATAGTCGTCGTTCAGCCAATGTTTACGTTCATTGAAATGTACACCATCAACATATTTGTAATCTTCAATCAGTTTGCTAATCCATTCGCCATTGTTTGATGATATTCCGCTGTATGGTGGATTTCCAATTACACACATTACTGGCGTATCTCTTTTTATGTGGTTGGCTTCGTTGGCTTCTGTGCTTAACCAATTGGCAAAAAGTGTTCCTGTGTCGGGGTGGCTTTCTTCTAAACTATTGGTAAGATAAACTCGCAGTCGTTGATGTCCCCCTACTTTGGAGGGGTTAGGGGAGGTTTTGTAGCCAGTTTCTGTCAATAATAAATCTAATTGCAAATGTGCCATTGCATAACTTGCCATCAACAACTCAAATCCATTTAGGCGAGGCAATAAATGTGTTTCTACATAATTGCTCCAAATTCCTTGTTGTCCTTCAAACTTTTTATGAATATGTTTTATTACTTCGGCTAAAAAAGTACCTGTGCCTGTGGCTGGGTCAAGTATTTGCACTTTGTGAACTTCTTGTTCCACTTGTTTGCCTTGTACATCTACATTTATTTTTGTTTTACTGTTGTCGGCAAGTCCTTGGGGTAAATCAAATTCGGTTTTTAGAATATCATCAACTGCTCGAACAATAAAATTTACAACTGGTGCAGGTGTGTACCACACGCCACGTGCCTTACGCAATTTTGGGTCGTATTCTGTTAGGAAAGTTTCGTAAAAATGGATAATTGGGTCTTCTCCGCTTTGTCCTCCTCCTTTGGGGGAGGCTCGGTGGGGGTTGTAATTTTTTAAAATTTCTTCTACGTTGCAAGCCAAGAATATTTCGACCAAACTATCTACGATCCACTTAATACGGTCGTCAAGTTCGGGTCCGGCAATGTAGCCAAACAGTTTGCGTAAAAAAGGATTTGATTTTGGAATTAATTCAGCTGCTTCTTGTCTGCTAAAAGTTGGTAATGTCGTATCGTGTAAGCGCGCCGCAAACATACCGTAAGCAATGGTTTGAGCATATACATCAGCAAAGCCTTTGGGCGTAATATCGTGAATTAATATATCTTTAAAAGCTATTAATTGAGAAAATAAATCTGTTTCTGATTGTTTGTCAATATCTTCATTTAAAGCTTTTTCAATTACATCGGAAAGTAAGCGAGCTTTCCCTGCCATCATTTCTGCCAGTTTTTTTGGACTTTTTATTGTCTGCCCTTTATGGCTACAAAAATCTTTTATTAAATTAGTGAAAGTTGCAAAGTTATTAGGCAACTTAGCTATTGTACCATTTTTAATTTCAGCAATAGCAATTTTAGTTATAAAATTTCCGTCAATGTATAAATGGAAGTCTAAATAGTCGGTAAATATGAGGTTGTTTAAAGAAGCCTTATAACGGTCGAACTGTTCTTTATTTCCATTTTTCTTTGCACCATCTAAGTCAGAATCACCAATATCTTTAGCTTCAATAAACCCTACTGGAATTTCTTTTTTGGTCAGAATATAATCCGGTGCTCCACAAGATTGTCGCTTAGGTTCATTGGTCGCACTGATGTCAGGCACTAAACTTTCTAAAAGTGTCTGCAAGTCGCCACGAAAAGTATGCTCAGTCGCATTACCAAGTTTGTATCGTTTATTTATGCTTTCAATATATTGGTCTAATGTCATTTATTCTGTTCTCAAATATTTTCAGTTCAAAGGTGGATTTTTCCTGTTGGTCAGGTTACTTTAAATTACTCTTAACTCTTTGCAGTTACAAGAATTTGGCGATTTTAACCATAATTCTTAAAAGTAAGAATTAACAAACCAAATATCAAGACTTTTTTCATTTTTTGCATAAATATTTTTAGTTTTAATTATTTAAAAAAAGAATATAACTATTTTTTGAATATAAAAAAAATATTTTTTTTGGGGAGGTGAAATAACTATTTTGATTATTAATCGTTTAATAAATAAATAAGGGTTTGATTATTAATTATCAAATATAAAACTTCAATTTTCAATTTTTCTAAGATTAATTTATGCTAAAGTCTATAAAAACTAATTACATTATTTTTGTTTTATTATTTATATTTTCTGTCCATATTTCAATTTCTCAATCAATTAAAGACCCTGCGATGAGAACAATTAATGGGCGAATTATCGACTCAAAAACTGGAAATGTTATTATTGGTGCGAGATTGAAGTTAGATGATGGCAAAAGAGGCACCTACACTAACACCAAAGGGCAATTCAAATTACCGATATATAAAGCTGACAAAAATCTTAGAATTAATTCTTTGGGGTATAAATCTAAATTGATTGAAATTGTAAACCTAAAAGATAGTGCTGAAATCGAACTAATTCCAGAGCCGATAACTAACTCTACAACAAATGTAACCGCAAATATTGAAGTAGAAGAAATAATCAAAAGAGCTATAAATAAAAAAATTGAAAATCAAAATAAATTAAAAACTTTTGAAGGTACATTGTACTCTAAATTAACTATTGAGTTAGATGGGAGTTTATTCAACAGCACAAATACCACAACAAAAGCAAATGGAAATACATTGTCAATCACTTCTTCCTTTGGTGGGAACGATGAAGATGAAGCAAAACAACAAAGACAGATTGATAAAATGCAGATGTTTATTTTGGAAACTTTTGCAATTAATTACAAAGACAAAGAGCAAAAATTAGACAAAAATTTTATACTTCAAAGAAGACAAACAGCAAATTTTCAACCTCAAGATAATATCCTCACTTTATCAAAATACGTGAACTTTTATGATGATAATGTGAAGGTAATTAATGTGAATATTGTAAGTCCGTTGAGTAAAAATGCTTTAAGTTATTATAATTACAAATTAATTGATAGAAAATTTTTTGAAAATCAATATATCTATATAATCGAAGTAAGTCCAAAAAGCGATTTGTACCCAGGGTTTATCGGTAAGATTAATATTTTGGAAACGACTTATAATTTAGTTGAAATTAATTTGGAGCCTTCGGCGACAACTGCAATAGATTTTTTCAAATTCATTTCTTTTAGTCAGAAATTTGAAAATAATGAAAATGATATTTGGTCTCCAACATTATTAGAAACTAAAGCAAGAGCAAAAGTAGAAATTTTGTCGGGCGTAATTGATATTGGAGCAGATGTTACGGCTACATCGATGTATAATAATATCAAAATAAATAAATCACTTCCAGATAGCGTATATTTAAACTCAGTGCCGACAGTAACTGTTGCTAGATTAGCCGATTCTGCAAAAATTGAATTTTGGGAGCAGAACTCACTACGTACTATCTCTGAAAAGGAGTTATTTATTTATAATAAAATTGATTCTTTGGCTAAGTTGGACACCAGTGAAGCAACTAAAGAAGAAAAGAATGTAACGTTTTCTGTATTACCAATTTTGGACTATAATAGAGTTGCAGAGGCGGAATTGGGGTTAAACCTTACTTCTAAATTTTTCAAAACATTTGAAACAGAATTTAAGGGCTCCTATAGTACTGGGCAGAAAAGATTTTTCGGAGATGCTGGAATAAATTTACCAATATATAATAATAAAAATTTTAAATTAGATGTGAGTGCGAAATATACTAATCAGCTCGAAAATGCAATTTTTGGCAGACAATACGAACCTATTGTCAATAACTTATTTGCTAATTTAATGCAGAATGACTTTTATGATTATTATATTAATGAGGGAATTGATGTAAAATTAAATTCAAAATATGAGTTTATTAATCTATCGCTTAATTATCAAAATGTAAGGAATTATTCTGCGTTCAAAACTACTGACTGGTCTATATTCAAAAGTTATAATGGTAAGTGGAGAGAATTAGATTATATGGATATCAATGACTTAGTTGATGATGGACATTATAACAAATACATTACAAAATTAGACTTTTGGAATGATTCATATAAAAACAAAGGGAATGACTTTAAATTTAAGTTAAGTTTGAACGGAATGGCAGGCGAGCAAATTTTCAATAATGAGACAAATACCGATAATAACAAATTTAATGCAGTCCAAGCTAAAGCAAATCTATATTTGCCATTATTTTATACTGGTTACCAGCCGATTGCCTTGGAGTTGCATACAAGTGTGAGCAGAGCAAGCAAAGACTCGCCAAATCAATATCTATTTAGATTACCGACACACCTTGGATTTATCACCACAGATTTTGCATTTATGACCGCACCACTTGGCTATTACGGTGGGTATGAGATGCAAACTTACGGTGCAAAATTAAATTTATCGGACTATCTATGGCGAGGTGTCGGATTACCTACTTATGAGGGGCGTGGTCCAGAGCTTAGCTTTACTGTTTTGACAGGGAAAACTCTGAATAACAGAGATAAAAGTTATATAACTACTAACGGTCAATATTTTACAGAAGTTGGATTTGGGTTTGATAGAATACCAACATTTATATCGAATGTTTTTTATTTAGGATTTGAATTAAGATTTGGCTTAGGTCCAATCAAAACGACAAACACAGGTTTTGCAATAAATATCAACTTCCCTTTTTAAGATAAGTATTTCAGGAATTAAAGATAACAAAAAAGCCAACTATCAGTAAAATAGTTGGCTTTTTTGTTTAATAGTATGTTGTTGATTAAGAATAGTTTAAGAATGGATTAGGAATTCATTGAAATAAGGAATTCTTTGTTGTTTTTTGTATTTTTTAGTCTGTCCAACATAAATTCGATAGACTCGACTGGATGTAAATCATTAAGCACTTTTCTCAAAATCCATACTTTATTTAGAGTATCTTGGTCAAGAAGTAAATCTTCTCTTCTCGTACCAGACTTATTGACATCAATAGCTGGGAATACTCTACGTTCTGAAATTTTTCTATCAAGAACTAATTCCATATTACCAGTACCTTTGAACTCCTCAAATATCACTTCGTCCATTCTACTACCAGTCTCAATCAAGGCAGTCGAAACGATAGTCAGTGAGCCACCTTCTTCGACTTTACGTGCAGCACCGAAAAATCTTTTTGGTTTGTGAAGTGCCTGTGCATCAACCCCACCAGATAAGATTTTACCAGAGTGCGGTACAACTGTGTTGTAAGCTCTTGCAAGTCTTGTGATAGAGTCCAATAAAATAACAACGTCCTGCTTTGCTTCGACAAGTCTTTTGGCTTTTTCTAACACCATTTCAGCAACTTGCACGTGTCTTTCAGGCGGTTCGTCAAATGTAGATGCGACAACTTCTGCATTTACCGAGCGTTGCATATCAGTTACTTCTTCTGGTCTTTCATCAATTAATAAAACAATAAGTTTTACTTCTGGGTGATTTTTGGAGATAGAATTAGCGAACTGTTGCAATAAAATTGTTTTACCAGATTTTGGTGGAGCAACAATAAGACCTCTTTGCCCTTTTCCGACAGGACAAAGCATATCAACAATTCTCATAGAATATTGCATTGGAGTAGTTTCTAATTGCAACCTTTCATTAGGATATAATGGAGTTAGGTTATCAAAAATAGTTCTATCACGGGTAACGTTAGGCGAAAGGAAGTTTACACTTTCAACTTTTAATAGTGCATAAAATCTTTCATTATCTTTTGGAGGTCTGACCAATCCATTAACAGTATCACCGGTTCTAAGAATAAATTTTTTGATTTGCGAAGGAGACACATAAATATCTTCTGGCGAAGGTAGATAGTTATAGCTTTGTGATCTCAAAAAGCCATAACCGTCAGGCAATACTTCTAACACTCCACCACTTGCTAATAATCCCTCAGAATTGGGTTCATGATTTTGCATTTGGTTTTGAGTTTCAGCAATTTTTAGCACTAATTCATTTTTTCTTAAATCAGTGTAATTAGGAATATTTAAGTTTTTAGCAATTTCGGTTAGTTCTGCGATTTTTTTGGTTTTGAGCTGACTCAAGTCAATGATAGTATGTTTTTCGATAGTACTTTCTTTGATTTCACGAGGTTCTTTGAAGTCTCTGTTGTCCCTTCTGTTGTCTCTATCGCGATAATCATTAGAGTAGTTATCTCTACTATCTCTGTTGTCTCTTGTGTCTCTATTGTCTCTATTATCATAAGAAGACCTATTACTATTACTATCTCTACCACGCATTGGTGATCTTTGATTATTATCTCTACCGGTTGTCAAAAACAACTCCAAATTTATTTATGAAAGATTTTATTATTAATAAGAATTAATGGGATATAAAGATATTACTTAGTAATTATTAATAATGTTTAATTAGATATAAACCTAAAACTAATGATTTTTGAATTTATTTCTGCCTGTCAAATAGGTCTATGAAGAGTAAAAAGTATTTTTGTAAATGTATAATAATTATTTATATAATTAGTTTAAAATTTCGGAGAAAATTTGAATCATTTTTATATAAAATTAATAAAACTATGTACATACCTTTTATTAATTTAAACAAGGCGAGTTAATCACATACAAATATAATATAATTTTCGATAATAAAAAATAAGATAAATAAATTTTTACATTTTTTTAGTATTAATTTATTTTTTTGCATTAATTAGACAAGTATTTATTATTTTTGTAATTAGATAAGTTATTAGATTTATTTCTTTGGGGGGAGAAAAAGTCTTGAATAAAGATAATATTTATAATGATGATTTAGATAGCAGCAATTATAGTAGTAATACTAACTATAATTCAAAGGATTCAGATGATTCGGATTTAGAAAATTTGAATAATTTGAGTAATCTGAATGTTTCGAATAGTGACGATATTGATGGTAAAACTTCTATTAACAACCAAAATGAAGATCCGACAGATAATCCAACTGATTTTAATTTTGAATCTGGTGTCAAATATTCTTCTACCAGACCATCTCCGGTAAAAACTAATTCTAAGAACAAATCTAAGATTAAAACAAAATCAGAAATAAAAGCAACCCTTAAAGAAGCCTTTAAGAATAGTGAGTTTTACATATTTTTTAAAGTATGGCTCAATATTAATAGATGGGGCTTGTTTGTTTATATTATAATTGTTTCATTTTGCGTTGTATTTTTCGTTTCAAATGTAAGAGTAGTTACAAAATTGTTAGATGATATTGTAAAGCTCAACAAATTCAGAAATGAAATAAACAGTAAAAATAAAATATTAGAAGTAAAGTTAGTAGAGATGCAATCACCAGAAAGAATCAATAAAATTGCAATTGAACAATTGGGGTTTGAAAAAGCGACAGAGGCACCATTTTATATTGATAAATCAAAATACTAATAGTAGTAATAGTAGTAATAGTAGCAATCACACTACAATAGTTAATTGAAGACAAATCTTAGAATAGTTTGAGAAAATGAAATGTTAGATAAATTAAAAAGTAAAAATAAATCAAGTGAATATAAATCGAAAAAATTATGGAAATTCTATTCTGTAATTTTAGTAATTATACTTGGATTTATAATAATTGCAGCTAAATTATTCAAGGTGCAGGTATTAGAACGAGAAGAGTACGCCCTAAGAGACGAAAAGCAACACCAAACACAACTAACATTAGCAGCTGAAAGAGGTAATATTTATGATAGAAATGGTCAGATACTTGCCACTACAATCAAAACTATTACCATTGCAATAGACCCAAAAGTATTAGAAGACAAAAAAAGTGTTACAAAAGAACTCGCTGAAATTGTTGGACTTAATCAGAATGAGATATTGGCTAAAATCAATAAATCAAAACGCAGTTTCGTAAAATTAGCATCTGGAATAGATTACGAATTAATTACAAAACTTAAAGCTATACAAGATAAAGGATTAATTTTAATTGAAGAGCCAAAAAGGTCATTGCCTTATGGTAATATTGGGGTTCAAATTATTGGTATAACTAATTTTTTGAATAAAGGGCAAAGTGGAATTGAATTAATTTATGATACATTACTTAATGGTAAAAATGGATTTCTAAAAACATACAGAGATGCGTTTGGTCATTTAAGAGTATCCGCTGACCACCCTATTGTATCTGCAATTCACGGAAATTCTATACAATTATCAATTGATATAGATATACAAAGGATTGTAGAACACGAACTTTTGGCAGGTATGGAACGCTCTGGAGCAGAAGCCGGTACTGTGATTGTAGTAAAGCCACAGACTGGTGAGATAATATCTATGGCTTCTTATCCTACATTTGACCCAAAAAATATTAACAAGAGTTCAGCCGAAGGAATGAGAAATAGAGGTATTACAGATATATTCGAGCCGGGTTCTACTTTTAAGATGATTACTGCTGCCTCTGCAATGCAAGAAGGATTGATAGAAACAAATACTATGGTAGATGGATTGGGTGGTGTAGCCAAATTCAAGGGCTATACAATTAGAGATGTTCACGGAATTGGAAGAGTACCATTTAAGAAAGCGATGGAGCAGTCGAGTAATATTGTATTCGCAAATTTGGCAAATAGAATTGAAGATAATAAGTTTTATAGTTATCTAAGAAATTTTGGATTTGGGATTTTGACTGGAATAGATTTCCCAGGGGAAGTAAAGGGTTCGATACCAAAACCAGCTAATTTTCATCATGGTTCAAAAAGATATATGGGTCACGGATATGGATTGTCTTCTACTGCTCTACAAATGGTAAATTCTTATGCAACATTAGCAAACAACGGCGTAATGATGAAACCATACTTTTTGAAAAAGATATTTAATAATAAAGGAAATGTAGTTCAAGAATTTAGACCAGAAACTATTAGAAGAGTTATAACCGATACTATTGCTCGTAAGGTAACAGATTTATTAGTAGCTGTTGTAGATAGTGGCTCTGGTAAGGCAGCAAGAATTAGAGGAATGAGGGTAGCAGGCAAAACTGGCACTTCTCAACAATTAGTAAATGGTGTTTATTCGAAACAAAACTACAATGCCTCGTTTGTAGGGTTTTATCCGGCAGAAGACCCACAGGTTGCTGTAATTGTAGTAGTTGACAGACCAAAATTTAGTATTTATGGTGGTGCTAATTCTGCACCAATATTCAGAGATATTGCTGTAAGGATAATGAATATGTACCCAAGTTTTTCTAAATATAGAATCAAAGAAAGTGAAATAAATACAAATAGTGATAGTGTAATTCGAAAAGTTGATAGTGTTTTTGTGCCAGCAATCTCAGGTATGAAAGTAGTAGATGCTATTAATGAATTAAGTATTTTGGGACTTAAGTTAGGTTCACATACTAATGCTGGATTTGTTTTTGAGCAATATCCAAAAGAAGGCGAAAAAGTACCAGTGGGTACAAGGGTAGATGTTACAATCAAAGGTTCGAGTGAGAATTTGTCGAATAATAATGACATAAATTCAAATAAAAATTCGGAGACAAACTCAGAACAAAACAAACCTAAAATAATCAAACATAACGTAATTGGTTTATCTATCAGAAGAGCAATATCTATTCTTCAGAAAGACGGGATATTGACTAAAATTAATGGTAAAGGAATAGTAAAATCACAAAATTGGTCTATGGACAAAAATGGATTTCAGGTTTGTTTACTTATTTGTAATTAATTGTTTAAGTTAATTGTTTAAGTTGACGAATTATGTGTTGGTTAACTAAAAAAGAACTTTTATTATAGTTTTCTATTTGTGATTGTAGCCGTAGCTTGGTCGGTTGGAGTTACTAATAAATCTTGTATATTGATATGTTGTGGCATTGATGCTATCCATAATCCAATATTAGCAATATCTTCACCAAATAGTGGTGTAAATCCATTATAAACTTTTTGTGCTTTTTCTTTATCCCAATTAAATCGAACAAGAGAAAACTCTGTTTCTACCATACCTGGGTCTATGTTACAAACTTTGACACCGGTGCCATTTAAGTCAATATTCATACTTTTTGAAAGGGCTCTAACAGCAGATTTTGTGGCAGAATATACATTACCAGATGGGTACATTTCTCTGCCAGCAATTGAGGCAATATTTATTATAAGTCCTTTTTGTTTATTTACCATAATAGGCAAAATAAGTCTAGAAATATACAACAGACCTTTGATATTAGTATCTATCATAGTTTCCCAATTATCCAAGACGCCATTTTGGATTTTTTCTAAGCCAAGAGCCAAACCAGCATTATTTACTAAAATATCTACTTTTGCGAAAATATCTTGATTTTGCTCAACAATATTAGTTAAATGTTTGTTATTTCTAACATCAACGTCAAAAATGTTAACATTAACTTTAAACGTATTTTGGATTTTTTCTTTTAATGATTCTAACTTTTCAATTCTTCTTGCCAAAAGAATTAAATCATAGCCAGCTTCTGCGAATTTAATAGCAAAAGCCTCACCAATTCCTGCTGAGGCTCCTGTAATCAAAACTGTATTGTAACTTGAATTTTTCAATTTTAATTATTTATTCTTTATTTACTAATTTTTTTATTTCTTCATAGAGGTGTTTTTCGTCACCAGGTGCGTATCCATTATGAGTATAAACTATATTACCTTTTCCATCTATTAAAAATGTTTGAGGTGGATTATTGACATTCATCGCACGTCTAAAATCACTATTTTCATCTAAATATACTTCGTATTCCCAGCCACGACCATTCACAAATGGAGCAACTTTTTTGGTATTACGGGAGTCGTCAATAGAAATAGCAATAATTTTTACGCCGGTTTCTTTTTGCCATTTTGCGTAATGTTCATTTATGTTATTAAGTTCCAAAATACAGGGTTTGCACCAAGTAGCCCAAAAATTAATAACGAAGGGTTTGCCGTCATTATTGAACTTATCAGTCGAAACAGTTTCACCTTTTAAATT
>JBDNHS010000179.1:0-4014 GCA_041688685.1 Kapaibacterium sp. (SeqCode) | reverse complement strand
TAATCAATGAAGCACCTGAAGCTACTGTTATATTACCAGCAGCAGAGAAAATTTTACCTGCACCAGTATAATTACCAGAAGTTATTGTTAAATTGTTAATATCTAAAATACCAGTTGCTGTACCACCAGTAACGTTACCGATATCAAAACCTAAGTTTTTACCAGCACCAGCACCATAGAAATCATAACTAACAGCAGCTGTAACAGATAATTCACCATCAGCATAGCCAGTTGAGAAATTACCTACCAAACCTGTAGTAGAAGAAGTTCTAACATTACCAGCAGTTAAAGTTGAATGAGGTGTTGCTGCTCCAGCTATAGCAAATGTAGCTAAATCTAAAGTAGCAGTTGTATTATTCATAGTTAATGTACCTACTGCACCTAAATTTAATGCAGCACCTAATGTTACATTTGAAGATGCACCACTAACAGTAATAGCGCCAGGACCAGTAAAGTTGGCACTTAATAAAGTTAATGTTCCTGTTCCAGTCATTGCAACAGTGTTTGCACCAGTTACAAATGAACCAACTCCAGTTTGAATTAAACTTCCACCAACTGTTATACTTTGAGATAAAGTAGCAGAAGTAGAACTTGTTACAGTTAAGTTATTAAATGTTTTTGCACCACCACCAATAGTAGTAACTGCTCCTGCTATAGTAATTGTACCATTTGAAGCAGTAAATGCACTAGCACCGTCAACTGAAGTAGTAACTGTAAACGAATCAGCAGAAGTAGTAACTCCTGAAACAGTTAATGTACCTAAAGAGGTTACATCGTTACCAGTAGTATAATTGAAACCAGTATCAGATGCACCTGTGAAGGTATAAGAAGTAGAAGCATTGAATGTTCTAGTTCCAGTTAAATTTATTGCACCTTTAACACCTTGAGCATTAGCTAAAGATATTGTTGTACCAGCAACAGTAGTGATAGTACCAGTTCCGTTAATAGATCTAGCACCCATTACAAAATCACCAGTACCAGCAAAAGTTAAGGCACCATTAAAGTTATTTATATCACCAGTAGAACCAGTGATAGATAAATTACTTGATGTTTCAATATTAAACTCAGAACCCGAATTAAAATTCAAACTACCTGAATTTGCTATTAAATGAGTTGCAGCGTTAGTTGCGTCTAATACTGTAGGAGAAGCAATAGTCAAAGTTGCAGTAGTAGCAACGGTGATATCACCTTCTAAATTATTATCAGCACCACCTGCACTATTGTAAGTAACAGTAGATCCACTTGTAAGACTGATCGAAGCAAGTGTCAAAGTGTTATTATTTGTAATAGTTTTAGCAGTAGTATTAGTAAAAGTAATTAGATCATCATTCATATCTAAAGAAGATAGAGCAGATACATCTAAGTTACCATATACTATAAATCCATTTGCTCCACTGCTTGAACCGGTAACACCAGTACCAGCAAATGAAAGATTATGGAATTGAGTATTAGCTAAAGTATTAGAAGAAATTGAACCACTACCGTCAGTAACACCAGTGAATACCCAATTTAATCTACCTGTTGTAAGGTAATTATATTGAGCAAACCAGTACCAGCAACTGTAAGGTCATTATCAATCTCGATATTTCTAACACCAGCATCTGGTCTTAGAGTAGCACCAGTTTGTATTGTTAAAGATTGAACACTTCTCTGAGTATTTGCATTAGTAAGGTCAAGGTTTACTACTACTGTATGTCCATTAACAATAGTAACATCATCTAAATTAGATGGGACAACGCCACCAACCCACGTACCACCTGCGTTCCAATTTCCGGAAGCAAATGATGAGATTGGGACAGCTAAAGAGTCCATACTTGCAAAACCTAATAACACCGCAGTGTATAGTGCAAGCAAGAGCAGTTTATTTTTAGCTTTCATAATTAATTAAATCCTATTTATATTATTAATTCTGTTTGTTTTGCTTTTTTTAGGATTACAAAGGCAAAAGCCTTTACTTTTTTAGCTTTCTTTTTTATACTTATAAAGTCCATATATAAGTACAATCAATATTGCTGTTAAATTTTCAGTTTATATTCAATTAGATGTTTAAATCTGTTGAGTGTTAGAACAACGTTTGAACTGTCTAATTGATTAAAACTTTTTAATTTCTTTTTTATCCATTTGTTTAAGTAATTATATAATTACATTTAAATTATATATTACTTTGTAAATCATTTTTTCATCGGACAAATGCTAAAAGTATTATTTCTTCTTTTTTAAATATTCCATTATTATCAAATATTTCTTTTCTGTAATTTATCCAATTCATCAGATTCGGATATATAATTAAGATAGAAGCTATTGAGATAATAATTGTTGAGATTTGAATATTGTAGATCGAGTTGTCTTTCGGAAATAATATCTTTGGAGATATTGTGCTTTCCCGGAGCTCTTATATCGTGTACATATTGAAATTTCATAAATCCTCCATAATTTGTAGGCCCAAGTCCTTGGGCTGTTAAAATAAAAATTAAAAAAATTTTGTTTTTATGTTTTGAATTGTATTTTTAATTTAGATAGTACTTGCCTATTAAATTTACTATTACAATTAATTGTCAAACAACTGTTTTAAATCTTTTTTTGATTTTTTAAATGTATACATATATATATGTGTGCATTTTATATAAATTCAAAAGAACAGACTTGAGGAAAGGGCTTAGAACTATAGAATTAAGTTATTATTTTTTACAAATATCGTCAAAAGTCCTAGAAACTTTAATTTTTGGAATAAATTAAGATTTATAGCTTTATGAATATTTTTTAATATTAATTACTTTAAATACATTCTACAAATATATTGTTTATTATTAGCCAATACATAAGTAAATATACTTATTTTCAAGATACATTTATTAATTTTTCAATATGAGTGCCAAAAGTTACTAACATCATTTCGCCAGAGATTAATAATCCCAATTATAAGTTAAAAATAATTAAAAAAAGAAGTTATCTGAATTACAAAATAAGAACAATAATAGAGAAGTTTAATAGAATTTGAGTTTCTCAATATTCTATAAAGTTATTTATTTACTTATTATTAGCACTTTTTAGTTTATGACTTATTTTTACTTTTTTAATTATTTTAAATTATACTTTATAAAATTACTTATTTTCTGAATTTTCTTAGTTAATAACTTCTGTATTGGTGATACAGTTATTATTTATTAGATTTTAAATTGATAAATATTATTTATCAATGTTTTTAACTTTACTATACAGCAGTTTAAAGATTAGATTTCAATAGATTAGTAATATTGATTTAATTCTAACTATTGAAATTGATATACATTATTGGTATGTTTGGCTAATTATTTATTAGTAAAATTACCAGACAAAAATAAACTTTAAAAAAAATCATAATTTTCTTTTAATAAATCGAATAAATGATAATTCTCAATTTTTGAAAAAAATAATTTGGTTGTATTTAGCCAATATTAATATTTTTGTTCAAAATGCTAAAACCTTTCATTTGGGGGCATTCAATTAAAAAAAAAAGAGAACAGTATGTTTTTATTAATATATATTAATTTATATTTCATAATTGGTTCATTTTAATAAACTAAAAAGAGATTTTAAACTAATAATTTTCGTCAATAAAAAGATATTCAACAATATAACTTCAATTCTGTTTTGTTTTTTCGTCATATATTTACAGAACTTTAATATTTAGTTCAAATTAATTTTAATTATATAAATTCTATTAAGCATATAGTAAGGATAATAATTTTATAAGATATTTATTTTCAGTATATTGTGAAAATAAAAAGCACTAATTCAAATTAATATTTTTTAGTTAATTTATTTAATTACATTATTTATTTATATTATTTCATTTTTTTTGAAGGTATAATATGGTAAGACCAAATTTCAAAGGAACTATCACAGCATTAGTAACTCCATTCAGAGAAGACTTTTCTATTGATTTTGAAAAACTCAAGAAATTGATAGAGTTCCAAATTGAAGGCGGAGTAGATGCACTTGTAATCGGTGGGACAACTGGCGAAAGTGCAACCT
>JBDNHS010000023.1:0-2487 GCA_041688685.1 Kapaibacterium sp. (SeqCode) | reverse complement strand
TGGAAATCTTTCTTTAAAATAAGATGTCATTACAGAGCCGGTAACGTCTGCCCCAATAACTACTATATTTGGATTTCTCTCACCTAATTCAACTAAACCTTCACCAAAACCAATTCTAGTAGGTTTTTTGCCTTCACTTTCAATTATTTTCATTTATTTAATTTTCTAAATTAATAATTATCTATTTTTTTACTTTTTAATTTTATCTTTAAGAGTTATTTCTCTAATATATTTAAGTTTTATTTTATCATAAAATTTAATCAAACTTTCTTTTTTGTATAATACATTTGTTGCATCAATTTTTACAATAAATCTCTCATAAACTAAAGCATTCAAAAAACCTGTATTATTTCCATTATCCCAAATCAAATATGCTTTACCATTCTCAATTTGTACTTTCTCTACTACCATCCCAACTATTTCTGGTAATTCTTCAAATTGCTTTTTTTCAGGAAATTCAATTTCATCGCCAAAATCTTGAATAACTAATTTATAGAATCCTCTATCACCTTTGTAAGAATTATTCAATGAAGTAACAGAGTATCCAGAATAATTTAATGTACCAATGCTTGGAACATTTCCTTTGTATTCCATAAAAGCTGAAGGAATAACAGTTTTAAATGTTTCAGGATTTACTCTATTTCCAAATTGTGTCTCAATCATTAGTTGATTAGCCATCAATAACTCACTGCTTTTAGCATCAGCTTTTTCATTGAATTCGAACTGCGATATATTATTACTTTTATTATTACTATTACTACTACTGTTATTTTTCATTACTTTTTCTTCAATAACATTTTCTTCTTTAATCTGTTTTTGTGAATTATCACAACCAATAAAAGATACAAATAACAATGATAAATAAAGAACCGATAAAAATTTCATAAAAAATATAGTTAATTTTGTAGGATTAATTATTAATAAAATATCAATTTTAGTAGATGAACTAAATGATTTTAATTCAGTAAAGGAATAATTCATTCTAAAAAACTAAATTATCTAATTCATTTAGTGCAGTAGTTGCTTGTTCCTCGTTTGGAGGATTTCCGTGCCATTTAAATTGATCCTGCATAAAGGTTACCCCGTTACCCATATAAGTTTTGGCAACAATACAAAAAGGTTTTTCATTATTTGAAGATTGGTGAGCTTCAAATTTATCAAAAGCACTTATTAAGTCGTCGTAGTTATGCCCATCAATTTCAATAACTTCAAATCCAAAACTTTCAAATTTATCTTTAATTGGATATACGCTCATAATATCAATTACTCTACCATCAATCTGACAATCATTATTGTCAACTATCCAACAGAAATTTTTTAATTTGAATGAACCAGCAGACATTGCAGCCTCCCAACAAGCACCTTCTTGTAATTCACCATCTCCGGTAATACAAAAAACTTTTCTTTTATTTTTATCAATTAAATAATCACTTATTGCCATTCCAACTGCAATAGAAACGCCTTGACCCAATGAACCAGATGATGTCTCTATACCAGGTAAATGTACATCTAAACCGGGATGCCCTTGAAGTCTTGTTCCAAATTTTCTTAAAGTTTTTAATTCTTCAGTTGGAAAATAATTTGCCCTTGCTAATACTGAGTATAGAACTGGTGCCATGTGCCCAGCACTTAATACAAATCTATCTCTTGTTTCTAATTTTGGATTATTAGCAGAGTACTTCATATAACCATTAAAATAAAGTACTGACATTAAGTCAGCAATTCCCAAAGGACCTCCGCTATGACCAGATTTGGCAAGAAATAACATTTTGATTATATCTTTTCTGATTTCATTTGCAATGCTTTGTAATTCTGATGTAGATTTGCGAGAATTTTCAAAAGTAGTATTCGAGAATTTTATGTCTAAACTCATTTTATTTTTTTTAGTTAATAATTGATTACAAAAATAACTACTTTGATTAAAAATCAAAAACAATTTTATAAAAAAATAGTTATTAACTTAAATGTTAATAACTATTTTCTTCATTTAATTTTATAAAAGACTAATTATTCAAAATTTCAATTTATAATTTTAATACAATTCAAATCAATTTGAATTTTCATCACTTTGTGAAGTATTTGAATTTGATTTAGAAATTGGGAAATATTTTATAATTGAATAAGGTATAATTACACAATATCCAACCACCAAAAGAAATGGAGCTACAGATATTGCAATTGGGCTATTCCAAGCACCTTCTTCAAAAGCATATTCGCTTGATAATCCAGTTGACATTAAAACATAACCTAATATTATAACACCAAAACCTAATGCAAATATTAACAAGTTGTTTTTAGTTAAAGGGAATTTTAGATCTACAACTTTATTACTTTTTTTAGCTAATATTTTTCTATCAATTTTTGTTCTATCTATTTTTGCCATATAAACCTTGAATTTAATTTCTTATATTGAATTTTCTAAACTATTATTCAAACTATTGTACAATTAACGACAAACAACCTATTTAATTTATTTTTTAAATATTT
>JBDNHS010000178.1:0-4296 GCA_041688685.1 Kapaibacterium sp. (SeqCode) | reverse complement strand
TTATTCATTTTTTTATATTTTAATTTAAAAGAATTGCAATTTAAAACTATTAAAAATTTTAAAAAAATTTATTTAAAAATATATTAATATTTAATTTTATTTATCCTCATTTTTAAATGAAATGAAAAATAATAAATTTTATACTTGTATATACAATAATAATGAATTAACTTCTTCAATGTTGTTGTTTGTTCATTTAAAATAATTTTCAGTTAATATAATTTATTTAAATTTATTCAAAGGTGTAATATGATAAAATCATTAGTTTCTATCCTAATACTATTAGTTTCTAGTTTCTCGCTATTTGCAAATACAAACTTAGAATTATCATCTGATAAAAGTACTGTAAAATGGGAAGGTAAAAAAGTTCTTGGTAACCATTATGGTAAAATAAATGTCAAAAGTGGAAATATTGAATTTGATGGTGATAAAATTATTGGCGGAATGGTTGTCGTTGATATGAATACACTTACTGTAGAAGATATCGAAGACGAAGCTATGAACAGTAAATTAAAAGGTCATTTAATATCTGATGATTTCTTCTCAATCGAAAAAAATGGCACTTCTACATTTAAATTAAAATCTTCTAAAGAAAACAAAGGTAAATTAGATATTACTGGTGACTTAACTATCAAAGGAATCACAAAAGAAGTAAGTTTTCCTGCCGAATTTACTCACAAAGAAGGTTATGCAAGTATCAAAGGTAAATTAGTAGTTGATAGAACTAAATTTGATATTAAATATGGTTCTGGTAGCTTTTTCGATAATTTGGGTGATAAAACTATTGACAATGATTTTACGTTAGATTTAGATATTAAATTTATGAAATAAATTGTAATAACTATATAAACAAGTTTAAATTAAAGGTTGTTGAGAATCACTCAACAACCTTTTTCATATTTATTCCTTAATAAATTTATATGTTTGAAAATTAAAATTTAAAAAATAAGTTCCAATTATTAAATTGCTCACATCTATTTCTGTCTTGTTTGAATAATTAGGGATTGTCATAATCTTATTACCAATCATATCATAAATACTCAAATCTGCCACCTCTAATCCACCCAAATCTAAAGAAATATAGTCTGATGATGGATTTGGAAATAAATTCAAATTATTTATGTTTTTTTCTATACTACTTACTGGTTTTGCAGGGAAATGATCATAACCTGCATATCTTAATGAATTACTTATGTTTGAAAGTAAAAATTCGTAAACAGATATTGAATTAACATGATTATCAAAAATAAAATATAACTCTCTTCCTTTTAAAGTATCTGAACCTGTTTCATATATATCAGCAAAATCAAAATTTCCATATCTATTTTTTAAACTATCAAATAACTCGATCAATTCTATATTTTCTGTATTATAATTTAATGAATCAGTATTTGGTTTATTGTTGAAAAAATATTTACCGTGAAAATGTATCATGATACCATATTTTGAATAATACCTCTCTTTATTTCCTCCACCTGCAATCATTCCTCCATTAAATCCATTCAGACCAGTGGTATCCATATATATAGGCATATCTGCTTTTGCACCTTCCTCCACTGTTATTTGACGCAAGTAAGTTGTGTCATTATTAATATCTGGGAAAGTTTGGCTATTTGATCTATTGACTATATTTATTGTCAATACTATTACTAATAAGTAAAAATACTTTTTCATAAGACTCCTAATGAAATAAAATAAAATAAATTATAATAAATTAAAATGTTCTTTTCTAAGTAACTAAACGCTTTGTATTAAAATAAAGTTACAGGAATATGCAAAAAAAACGAAATATCTTTTGATACTTCGTTTTAATTTTACTATATTTACTTTATTTATTATATAATATTTGGGTATATTTTTTAGTAATTTTAGAATATATTCTTTTTAATAATCTATTTTATGCCAAACTCTTTTGCATAATATTTAGGAGTAAATTCCTCACCAGTCGCATTTTTTATAAGTTCTTTCCAATGATATAAATTAGCTGGAACGTAAACATTTTCAGCTAAGAATTTTGCTGATTTTTCTTTTCCAACAAAACTACTAAAACTATTATCTTTATTTCCCAACACTTTATTATTTATATGTGCATAAAATTGAGAAGCGAAAATTTCGCCTAATAAATAATTATGGTAATAACAAGGATATAGTGCAATGTGAATTTTGGTAGCCCAATCTGGAGCATTACGGTTATCAGGTTTGTTCATCATTTGATACTTTTCTACTAACTCCCACCAAAGTTTATTCAAATTTTGGTCAGGATTTTCATACATTTCTTTTTCGAAACGATAGACAACTTGCACCCATCTACTAAATACTAACTGATCTAATTTTAATATCTTACGACATTTCTCTGATATTTTATTAGCTTCTTCATTATCAATAATATTCATATCATACAGCCACTCAGACTTAGTTGCAAATCGTCCATAAAGCATTGCAATACCTTCTGTAGCAAATGTATGAGTTGGTACTTTTAGAGACCAAGGTAAGTTTTCTCCAACGTATTTTTGATATACAGCGTGCCCATATTCGTGAAGCATAGTCCCCATCCAACTATGATTATTTACAATATTGCAAACTACCCTTATGTCTCTTTTGTCTCTATCAATATCTATACAATATGCGTGTTGATATTTAACATCTTTTTCGTACAAATCACTTTTTTTGACCATATCGTCAATAGGTGTACCTATACCATTAAAAAAGTTGATGGTAGTTTTTTCAATATTTACTTTTTCAAAATATTTATCTAAATCTAAATCATAAATTTTTGGAGCTTCTTGAAAATATCTGTTGTTGTAATGCCAAGGTCTCAGCTCAGATTTATCAATATTGTATTTTTGAGCAAGAAATACATCAATTTCATCTTTTAATTTTGCAAATGAGTTTCTTGTTAGATTATCTAACTCATCAAAAAATACTTCCAGTTCATTTGGATCTTGTTCACTCAAAATCAAGTTCATTTGATGATAATTTTTGTAACCTAATTGTTTTGCAGATTCATTTCTCAATTTGACTAATTGCAGAATATCTTTAGAAACAACATTACCAATTTCTTTGTGTGCTAACCAAACATTCTCTAATTTCTTAGAGTCTGTTTCTGTTTTTAATATATTTTCAATTTCATTATCAGAAAGTTTTGTACCCTCATATTTAGCTCTAAATGTAGCAAATTTATTTTCAATACTACTACTCAATGAACTAATTTTATTCAAGAAGTTAGTATCAACTTGTTTACCAGCATAAGAATTATATAATACAATTAAAGCTCTTTTTAAAGTGTCATTAGAAAGAAGATTATCATCTTTAAATTTTTTCAATTTTTTGAAGTCTTCTTTATTAGAGTATAATTCGTTTAAATTTTGTTCTAAATTAGAGTATTTAGTATAATCTTCTTGTTTGCCACTAATGGTGGCTTCAAAGTAAGCCTCTGAATAATTATTATAAGCAATTTTTAATTTTGATTCAATTTCATTTAGAAAAGTACGAAATTCTTTATCTTGACTCATATCCACCTTATCCTTGTTCCCACAGGAAATATTTAAAGAAATTAAAGTTATGTAAACAATAAAATAATAAATTCTTTTGTTTAATTGAATTTTATTAAAATGACTAAAAAAGCTTCCATTAGAATTATTCTGTATATTAATTTTCATATTTTTATTATTAAGTGAATAATTTAAAATTTACTAATTTTAGATTAATTATTAAATCAGATTTAAAGTAATTACTTTTAACATATTTATTTTGATTGCAAAAATATTATATAAATTTATAAAATAAAAATTATTTCTCAATTATTATGTTTTGAGTAGTTGCACAATAATTTTAGATGAGTATTAATATAATTTTAATATTTATAAATCATTTACATCAACAAATTTTGGTTCCCAACTTGCACCTCCACAAGGTATGTGATTAGTACTAACGGGACTATCGTAGAGCAAACATAATTGACTATTTCTATTATAATGTTTACAACTTCCACATAATGTGCCCTCATCGAGTTCTGTAATTCTTTCTTGGAAATTCTGATATTGTTTATAGCCAGGGAATAAAGCAAAAAACCATATTGCACCACCTACTATTAGCCATTTTCCATATAAATCAAATCTATTTATTAATAAAAAAGTAAGGACAATTATCAAACTTGACCTAAGTAATACTCCCCAAACAATCGCACCAAAAGTAATTTCTGGCTTATCAGTATAATTATCTTCTTTACCACCACATCTAAATAAGAAGTAATCTGCACATCTCTTTACATCCATAATATATATAATTATATTTATT
>JBDNHS010000177.1:0-3655 GCA_041688685.1 Kapaibacterium sp. (SeqCode) | reverse complement strand
GATGTTGATGGATTAGCACCAGTCATATTAATATCTAAACCTTTGGCTTGAGCAGATGTACTTGAGTTTGTTACTTTTAGACCTGAAGCATCAAATGATGTGCCTGCTGTACTTATTTCTACTGCATTACCGGCTGTTGCACCTTTAGTTACAGTAATACCTGAACCTGCTGCATCTTGTGTGATTTCTAATGCTGTACCTGCTGCATTCTGGTCAATTAATACACCATTTGCATCATCATTTTGAGTTACTGATAGTGCTTTATTACCACCAACTGCTACCGTAGCTGGATTTGTTATTACTTGACTACCAGTTAAATTTATATTACCTGTTTGATTAGTATTACCTGTGATAGCCACATTACCAGTAAACTCAGCCGCATTTGCAGTAGTTGCTAATTTAGCTTTTGTATTATTAACACCTGCATTTAAAAATTCACCTGCATAATTATTTCCACCTAATGCAATAGTAGTTTGGTTATTACCAATACCTGAGTTATTTACTAATAGACCCAATCCGTCTGCATTTGTAGAATTTGTCTCTATTACAGCTGCGGCGTCAGCACTATTTGCATTGTTTAAAGATACTCTTAATAAAGTTTGGATATTTTTTTGATTATTATCATTAATATTATCAGCAACATCATAGAACATCGTTGTTGTACCAACGATATCAACATCACCAATGAATGAACCAGCTTTATTTGATGTAGCTAATTCTACTTTTGTGTTATCAATTGCTAAATTATTACCAACTAAATTTTCAAAGGTACCTGCAATATTTCTTTGTGCTAAAGCGGCAGTAGTTTGGCCTGCACCAGTATTATTCACTAATAAGCCTAAACCGTCTGCATCTTCAGAATTTGTTTCAATATTTACTGCAGCATCTTTACTTATAGTATTATCTAGAGTTACTCTCAAAGCAATTTCTTCACCTGGAGTATTATTTAATGTAGTCAAACCAATTACATTGACATTTCCAACCACATCGGCTGCATAACTATCACCAGATAATTTTACAGTATTATTTCCATTATTATTAAACTCTGCAGCATTAGCTTGAGTAGTAAACTTTGCTTCTCTGTTAGAATTTGAATTATTAATTCTTGCACCATAACCAGTTTGGTCTGAATTTGTAGTTACATTCAAAGCAGGTTGTGTACTATTTGTATTTGATACCGTTAAATTTGCTGCACTATTTGTAGAATTTTCCTGAGTTACATTTAACGTATTAGCAGTATTTGCATCTGGATTAGTAAATGTACCTGTTCTTGCTGTAATGTCATTAGTAACATTTAAGTCATTTGACATATTCACAGCACCAGTACCGGTTGTCATTTGTATATTTCCGTTAGCTTGTGTGCTAATTTCCATATTACCAGTAGAAGTTATTGTTCTTGCTGCCTGATTAGCACCATCTAAAGTAACTGTGTTACCTAAATTACTTGTGCCATTTATATCTAAATTTTCTCCAACATTCAAATTTTTCTCAATACCTACACCACCTTCTACTATCAAGGCACCTGTATCTTTGTTTGTTGATTGTGTTGTGTTTGTTATTGATGTAATTCCAGTTATAGTAGTTGGTCTATTTACTGTTAGATTACCTGCTCCATTTGCACCGATTGTCAAATTATTTGCTGCTGTTGTATTAATTGTGTTTGTACCATCTATTAATACTTCAGAACCCAATCCACCAGCATTTAATATTAAATCACCTGTACCATTTGGTGCTATAGTAATATTTCCATTCGTATTACTAGTAATAGTTCTAGCTAAATCATTTGCTCCATCTAAAGTAACTGTGTTACCTAAATTACTTGCACCATCTACATCTAATGCGCCACCTATATTTAAATTCTCACCTATACCAACACCGCCTGTTACTACCAAAGCACCTGTATTCTGTAAATCGGCTGTTGAACTTGTTACATTAGTTATTGTTGTTAGACCGGCTACAGTTGTTGCACCATCTACATCTAATGCGCCACCTACATTTAAATTCAATCCAACACCAACACCGCCCGTTACTACCAAAGCACCCGTATTTTGTTGATCAGCTACAGATTGGGTATTGTTGTTTATTATTGTTTTCCCATTAATATCTACATCGCCAGTTAAAATTGCTGCTTTAGTTCCACTTGCAAATTCTGCAGATGTATTTGAACCGCTATTTTCTATAAGCATACCAGCACCATTTGTTGCATTTGTTGATACAACAACTGCAATATCAATTGAACTTGCATTGTCTACTGAGAATGACGCGGCTACCTCATCTGGTGCACTTACTGCAACAGTTAATTTACCATCTGAGAGTAATTCACTAAATCTACCATAATCTGGAGTGTTTTGTCCAATTGCAGTTCCGTCAATTGTTCCACCTGTAATTTCTACATTAGTAAAATCAATAATGTCATTGATAGAAACTTCTACCCAAGCGTTAAGAGTACCGTCCCATTTGATGATATTACCATCTGTTGTTCCGGGTACCAACTTGTTCAAAGTTATAGCACCGTCATTAATAGTAAGTGCGCCTGTATTAGTTAAAGTTGCATCACCAGAAACAGTTACTTCTTTACCTTTATTATTTGAATCACCAATTAAAATTTTACCATCAGTAATTTTAATTTGATTAAGACTTACTTCACCTTCAGTTCTTCCATCTAATTTTGCTTCTTCGAAAATATCTACTGTAGATAAATTCAAATATTGACTTAAATTCGTGATTTTAATATCTTGTGACAAATACGCATATTGATAATCATCTGCACTCAATGTATTCATCAATGGAGACATACCTAATGAATTACCATCTCCGTCAAATATTTCTATTAAAGTACCAGTACCTACCTTAACTTTAAATAAACCGATTATATCAGTTGGAACATTGTCAAATTCTTCACCATATATTTGGTTAAAATCTCCATCCATTATGACTATTTTAACTTTAAACAATGTCTTATTTACTTGAACAATACCATTCTCATCTTTTGCTACATTAAAATATTCTATACTTTTGAATGCATATACATTTGTTGTACTTGCAGCAAATAGTCCCACTAATAGTGATTTGTAAATTTTATTCATACAAATAAACCCTAAATTTAATTAATAATTATTACTTTATTTTTTATTTTATTTCAAATCTTCCCTAAAAGATCTAAATTCTTTGTTAAATATAAATTTGATTTCTTTTATATTTAAAAAAGAATTTAAGAACCCTAAATAACAGGGTTCTTAAAATCTTAACATCAAAATATATTAGAATAATAGCATTTTCCAACCATTACCTTGTGAATAAATAAATACACCTGCCGCTTTATTTAAAATACTTCCTCCACCATTAGTAATAATCAAAGAAGCACCACCTGTTTTATCATTTACTATATAAACCATTTGCCCATTTACACCTGCTGCAAAATTCGACAAATTTACACCTATAGCTGTACCAGTATATGATATAACTGAATAAGTAGCAAATTGGGCTTCGAGTGTTGCTGTTGATGTTGTTGCAAAGTAAGATAATTTAAGACTACCATTCAACACAGTAGGACCAGTTACATTTAATCCACCATCTGCAACTTCAAGTGCATTTTCTGCAGTGATTTTACCAGTGAAAGTATTTGCCTGAGCACCGTCTTGTCTAATACCATCAT
>JBDNHS010000176.1:0-10825 GCA_041688685.1 Kapaibacterium sp. (SeqCode) | reverse complement strand
TAATTTCGAGCATACCAATTGTTGGAGTTGGATAAACTGCCGAATTTTGCGATTCGTTATGGAAACTAACATTACCACCAGTAACAGGAGTTTCAAACTTTCTACAAGCGTCTCCCATCCCTCTGATTGCTTCTTTGAATTGATAAAATACACCTTTGTCATAAGGATTACCAAAGTTTAGACAATTTGTAATTGCAACTGGTCTTGCACCAACACAAACAACATTTCTCGCTGCTTCGGCAACGGCAATTTTAGCACCTTCATAAGGATTTAGATACACATATCTACTATTACAATCAGTAGTAAGTGCAATTCCTCTCCCTGGAATTTCTTTAATTCTTAATACCGCTGCATCACCTTTGATATCTACAGTATTAGTTCTAACTTGTGAGTCATATTGTTCGTAAATCCATCTTTTAGAAGCTATTGTAGGTGAATTTAATAATTTTTCGAGTGCAGTTTGATAAGTAATATTTGAAAAATCAAGAGTACTAAAATCAAATTTATGTTTTTCGCTAATATAAGCTGGTTCTTCGAACTCTCTTAGATTCACAGGTGCTGCTCCACCAAGCACTAAATCGTCAGCGTTGATATGACCAACTTTTTTGCCAAATCTTTTGAATTTGACAAATGGGTCTTCTGTGATATTTCCAATTTGAGTCATCGGAACGTCCCATTTTTTGGCAATTGCCAAAGCTTGTGCTTCTTTTCCTTTTTCAATTACAACTAACATTCTTTCTTGTGATTCTGAAAGCATAATTTCATAAGCACTCATACCTTCTTCTCTAAGAGGCACTTTATCCAAATCTATTTCCATACCAACACCATTTTTGGCACTCATTTCAGATGTAGAGCAACTTATCCCTGCTGCACCCATATCTTGAATACCAACAACGACACCAGATTGAATTAATTCAATTGTAGTTTCGACTAATAATTTTTCTTGGAATGGGTCACCAACTTGAACTGTTGGACGCATATTTTCAGTTTCTGCATCAAATTCTCTTGATGCGAGTAATGAAGCTCCGTGAATACCATCTCTACCAGTATTACTACCAACAATAAACACAGGATTACCTGGACCTCTGGCTCCGGCAGAAGCAGTTTGGTCTGCCTTTACAATACCTGCTGCCATTGCATTTACTAATGGATTATCTTTATAACAATCGTCAAAATAAACTTCACCACCGACAGTTGGCACTCCAAAACAATTTCCATAATGGCTGATACCACTTACCACACCTTTAACAATATATTTAGTTCTATCATTATCCAAATTCCCAAATCTAAGAGAATTTAAAGCGGCTATTGGTCTTGCACCCATTGTAAAAATATCTCTCAAAATCCCGCCAACACCAGTAGCCGCTCCTTGGAATGGTTCGATTGCAGATGGGTGATTATGGCTTTCGATTTTGAATGCAATTGCATAACCATCTCCAATATCCACTAATCCAGCGTTTTCTTCACCAGCTTCTACTAATAGATTTTTGCCAGAACGAGGAAGAGTTTTTAGTTGCAAAATTGAATTTTTGTATGAACAGTGCTCACTCCACATAACCGAAAATATTCCAATTTCTGTATAAGTTGGGATTCTTCCCATTTTGCTTAGAATACTGTTATATTCTGCTTCGGTAAGCCCCAAAGAAGTAGCAACTTCTAAGTTTACTTCTATTTCAGAATATAATTCACTTGCAGGGATATTAGGGATATTAGGTATATTAGATAAATTTGAATTGTTTTGCATTTTTAGACCAATTATTTAGACCAATTATAGTTAAAGTAATTTATTTTTTTATTTTTGATATTTTAAATCTCAATTTCATAACTGACGAATACAAAATTAACTCATTTGAATTAAAGTTAATAAAATATATAGAATAACAATTTTAAAATATGATTAAAGATGATTAAAGTATTATTTACCACCCCAACAATTGATTTTGGAGCATATAAATTAATACTCCGGCAATATATCCCAAAAGCGCCAAACCAGATATATTTTTGAGGTACCAAGCAAAGTTTATTCTTTCCATTCCCATTGCTGCCACACCAGCAGCAGAGCCAATAATTAAAATACTGCCACCAGTACCTGCACAAAAAGCCAGAAATTCCCAGAAATAACTGTCAGTCGGATACACAGATAAATCATACATGCCTTGAGCGGCTGCCACAAGTGGAACATTATCAATTATTGAAGATAACAACCCAATAGAGATGACAATTACATTATCATCTTTGAGAGTATCGCTCATCCATTTGGCAATATTAGTCAACACACCAACAGATTCTAAAGCTGAGATGCTTAATAAAATTCCCAAAAAGAATAAAATACTTGGAGTGTCAATTTTTCTTAAAGCATAAACAACAGATAAATGGTGTTTGTGTTCATCACCTTTTTGGACGTGTAACATTTCTGTTATTACCCAAAGAATACCCAAACCAATCAATATTCCCATAAATGGAGGTAAATGCGTAACGGTTTTGAATATTGGTACTAATACCAATATCATAACTCCAGAATAAAACACTATTTTCTGTTGTTTTACTGTAAGCATTTTATTATTGTCGATATTTAATACTTCTGGTCTCTGAATATCTCCTTTTAATCTAAAAGTCAAGTATAATAAAGGAGCAATCAAACAAGCCAAACTTGGCAGTATTAATTTGTAAATTATAGTAAATGTTGTAATCTGACCGCCTATCCATAACATAGTAGTAGTAACATCACCAATCGGAGACCACGCACCACCAGCATTTGCAGCAATTACTATTATACCTGCAAAAAACAATCTATCTTTGTCAGTATTTATTAATTTTCTAATTAACGAAATCATAACAATTGTAGTTGTCAAATTATCCAAAATTGCAGACAAAAAGAAGGTTAAAAATGCAATTATCCACAGGAGTTTAATTTTATTTTTTTGGTCAATACTTTTGGTAATTAAATCAAATCCATTGTGTGCATCTATTAATTCTATTATTGTCATCGCACCCAACAAAAAAAACAAAATACCAGAAACATCACCCAAATGATGATTTAGAGATTCTATAACTAATTCTTTGTCCGACGAAAAAAGTATATAAATAGTCCAGAGCAAAACTCCAGTAATTAAAGCACTGGCAGCTTTATTTACTTTGATAGTATGTTCTGTTGTTATCGCCAAGTAGCCAATAACAAAGACAATAGCAATTAGTGTTAGCATTTTGGTTTGATTTTTAGTTTAAGGATAATGTATATAATAAAATTAGATTAAAATTTTACAAAAATTATATACTTTTCACAAAATTAAATAAAATATTAATAAAAATATCAAGAAATTTATATAAATTAATAATTTATTTATTTATTTTCGACAAATATATTTGGTAGTATAAAATTTTTATATTATTTTTGTAATCTTATATAAATTCATATTTTATATTTTGCGGCTGGTAGATATGGATTTAGTAAGTTAAATTGTTTTTAGAAGTATTAGAAGTATTTTATTTGAATTAAATTAGCGTAAGTTAAAAAAAAGCAGATAATATTTTATAAAAGAATTATAGTAGAATTAGTTAGTAAAATTTAAACAAAAGAATTATAAAATTTAGTTGGTGTAAATAAAAATGAATTATACAGGTCCAAAAGTTAGACTTTCCCGTAAAATCAACGTTATGTTGACTCCAAAAGCAAAAAAAGTAACTGCTAATGGTAAAAATTATGCTCCAGGACAACACGGTCCTTCTAAAAAGAGAAGCAAGTTGTCTGATTATGGAAAACAATTATTAGAAAAACAAAGATTGCGTTTACAATATAATGTAAATGAAAAAAAATTAAGTAGCTACTACAAAGAAGCTTCAAGATTAACAGGTAACACTGGTGAGCTTTTAGTTCAATTGTTAGAAACTAGATTAGATGCTTTGATTTACAGAGCTGGTTTTTCGAGAACATTATATGCTGCAAAGCAATTAATTTCTCACGGACATATTTTTGTTAATGGAAAGAAATTAGACATTTCTTCTTACAAAGTAAAATTACAAGATACTGTTTCTGTAAAACCAAAAAGCAGAACTAATGATAATATTCAAGAATCTTTAAGAAATACAGTTGCTCCTCCTTATATGGAAGTGAACAAAGCGGATTTCGCTTTTAAATTATTATATGCTCCATTATTGAATGAAGTCCCAATCCAGTGTGAAGTGCCATTAGTAGTTGAATATTATTCAAGATAATTGATTATTATAGAATTTATAAAAAAAGGTTACCATTTGGTAACCTTTTTTTTGTATCTATTTTTTTGTATCTATTTTTGTCTAACTCAATTTTTATCAAAACTTATTCTAAAATTTACTACTAAAACTTCTACCATAAAGTAAAATCTACAAACTTCAAAATAAATTCATTACCCACGTTGAGTAAGATAAACTCCTGCCAAAACTAATATTCCACCTACCACAAAATACATTGAAACAACATCACCAAATAGCAGAAAAGTCATAAGAGCGGTCAATATTGGTTGGAAATTATTAAAAACAGACACTTTACTTGCGTCCATTTTGCCCAGTACCCAATACCAAGTTGCATAACCAACGCCCGAAGTAATTGCACCCAAGTAAAATATCTGCAACCAATTAACGGTGGTAAATTTTTCTAACTCAATTTTTTCGGGTAATAATGCAAATATGGGTAAATACATTATAAAACCAATGAACATACTAACAAAAGTTGAATAAATTGCACCATATTTCATAGTAATCTTTTTGCCCAATACAGTATAAACTGCCCAACTCATTGCAGCCATCAAAGCCAAAATATCACCAAAGAAACTATCTGAATTAAAGTCAAATTTCCGCTCTGCAAGTACTATTATTGTTCCAGCAATAGCCAGAATAATCCCAATAATTTTTTTGTAACTGGTTCTTTCTTTCATAAAAAAGAATGCAATAATAAAAACAAATGCTGGAGTGAGTGAATATGCGAGTGAAACATTAGGAGCAGAGGTATATTCCATTGACTGTAAAAATAAAAACTGATTTACTGGGATATTCACAAAGCCCAAAATCAAAAACAAAGGGTAATCTTCTTTGTCGATTTTTTTGATACCTTTGCCACCTCTAAACAAAAAGTACAAGGCAAAAACTATGCAAACAATCATCACTCTAAACAACAAAACAACTGGTGGTTCAATATTTTGAGTGAGGGTTTTGGCTATCAGATGAGTACCAGAGGCAATCAATTGACCGAGTGCAATTACAAAATACATTTTTATCCCAAATACTTTTTACAACTACTACTTAATTTAATAATATTTTGATAAATTAAGTAATTCGGTATTGACGTTACGTTTTTTAATTAAATTTTAATCTTTTTTTTGATATTTCAAATTAAGTATTTTTTGTAACATAAAACAGAAATTAGTTTCTTGTAAGTTACAATAATTTTTGTAGATTTTCTGAAAAAAACATTTAGTGGGAAAGATGTAAGTGTGTGTTGTTTTTTTTGAACTATGGCTTTATACACTGCGAAATGAATAGGAAATTTACCGATGTGGTAAAATAGTTTGGTTGTTGAAAGAGAATCCCAGCCGCTTACTTTTTGCAAAAGAATTGTCAATAAGTAAATAATATTTGTAGGTTGGAAGAGAAAGAAAGGAAGTATTTTTTATTCGGTAATATTTAAAAGGATCATTTAATAAATAGTTTTGAGACCCCACCACGTGAAAATAAATTTTCAAGTGCCCGCCCAAAGGCAGGTATTTAAGAGGAAGAAATAGTAATAAAAGTGAAAAAAGAGTGTAATTGAGTGCAGGTTTTAATTGAAAAAGCGATATTGGGGAATTAACCGTGGGGTTAACCCTACGGTTGATAGAAATTCTACAAGCAGAAAAAAGATGGAAGAAGAATAACTATTAATAATAAGTTATGGTCCCATCGTTTCAATTAAACGGAACATTGATATTGTGTATGTTTTGAGTGTTGTAACAAGAAAAGGCAAAATCAATACTGTTACTAATAATACAGCAACTAACTTAGGGACAAAAGTTAATGTTTGCTCAGAAATAGTAGTCGCAGCTTGAAAAATCGAAATTATCAAACCAACGACTAATGATACCAATAAGATTGGTCCACAGATTAATAACACATTATAAAAAGCATCTTTTACTATTGCAATAGCCATTTGGTCTGTCATAATTTTCCTTTAAATCAACTTAATTTAATTACTATCCTTTCATAATACTTTTCATCAATGAATCTACAATTAAATTCCACCCATCGACTAATATGAATAACAACACTTTTATAGGCAGAGATATTAATTGTGGTGGTAATAAAAACATACCCAATGACATTAGAGTTGAAGCGATAATCATATCAAGCACCAAAAAAGGTATAAATATCAAAAATCCAATTTGAAAGGCAGTCTTTAATTCACTGATAGTATATGCCGGAATTACAGTCATAGTAGATACATCGTCAATTGTATTTGGTTTGTCTTTGCCACTCAGTTTGATAAATAACGCCAAATCTTCTTCACGAGTATGTTTTAGCATAAACTTTCTGAATGGAGTCACAACATTATCTATAGCTACATCTTGAGTTATTTCATCTCTCATATATGGCTGAATTCCTTCCCGATTTGCTTGGTCGAGAATTGGCTGCATAACAAAAAAAGTCAGAAACAAAGCTAATCCAGTCAAAAGTTGATTTGGTGGCTGTGTATTTGTTCCCAAAGCTTGTTTAAGAAAGTGAAATACAACTATAATTCTTGTAAAACAGGTCATCATCACCAAAATAGATGGAGCTAAGGTTAGTACAGTAATTACGCCCAATATTTGCAGATTGAGCACCAAATCTTCTTTGGATTCTGCCTTATCGACACCAATAGATAATTTGGGTAGAGTAAGCCCAGTGCCTTTTTGTGCAGCAGGCACTTGTGCAGGTGCTTGAGCATTAGATATATTTGAAACATTCAAAAAAGAAAATAAAATAAAAATAGAAATATATATCTTTTTATATTTTAAGTTAAAATCTGTTATTTTTTTCATGATTTATTTTAATATTCTATTTATCGATATAAGTACTCAATAATAAAAGTACTCAACAATATTATTATTCAAAAATTATACCAATTATTCTATTATTATTTATCAATTTGTTAATTTTGTATAATAACATTTTTTAAAAAGAAATTTTACACTAATTTTACACTAAATTTTATACTAATTGAGTAAATAATGGCAAGAGTTTTAATAACAGGTGGTGCAGGTTTTTTGGGTTCACACCTTTGTGATAGATTTATCAATGAAGGTAATGAAGTTATTTGTATGGATAATTTGGTTACCGGTTCAACAAATAATATATCTCATTTATTTGGTAATCCAAACTTCAAATTCATAAAACACGATGTAACCGAATACATACATGTTGATGGTGATTTGGATTATATTTTACATTTTGCTTCTCCTGCCTCCCCAATTGACTACCTTAAATTACCTATCCAAACTTTGAAAGTTGGTTCTTTGGGAACTCACAAAACATTAGGTTTGGCAAAAGCTAAGAATGCAAGATTTTTGATTGCATCTACAAGTGAAACTTATGGTGATCCGCTTGTACATCCGCAACCCGAGACTTATTGGGGTAATGTAAATCCAGTTGGATTTAGAGGTGTTTATGATGAGGCGAAAAGATTTGCTGAGGCAATGACAATGGCTTATCATAGATACCATAATTTAGATACAAGAATAGTTAGAATATTCAATACTTATGGTCCCAAAATGAGATTGGAAGACGGCAGAGCTATTCCCAATTTTATCAAACAAGCATTAAATAATGAGGATATTACTGTTTATGGTGATGGTTCTCAAACTCGCTCTGTGTGTTATGTTGATGATTTGATAGAAGGTATATATAGATTATTGATGTCAAATGAAGTTATGCCTGTAAATATAGGAAATCAAAATGAAATTACTATGTTGGACTTGGCAAAAGAAGTACTTGAATTAATTCCAAATTCTAAATCTAAAATTATTTTTGAAGATTTACCAGCTGATGACCCAAAAATAAGACAACCAGATACAACCAAGGCACAAACAATTTTGAATTGGTCTGCTCAAATTGATAGAAAAACTGGCTTAGAAACTACAATCAAAGACTTCAAAAATAGATTGGGCTTAGTTTAGTTATTAAGAATTAATTACTAATTACTAAAACTAATCAATAAAAAACATTATACTCGGTGAAGCATTAAACTATTTATTTATATATTAACTATAATAACTATATTGATTATTGGCAATTTTAATTTAATTGCCAATAATTATTTATTTTTGGATTCTACCAGACAAAGTGAAGAACAAATCGAACCCGAAGGTACATTGCCAGATAGTTTGGAATATATGAGTATTCCGGAAGTAGTCGTTCAACAAGATGAATCATTTGGAGTATTAGTTGCTGGTGGGGTTGGCATTACAACGATTGAGAATTTTACACAAAATAGCAAAAATATAGTTGGTTTTGGAATTTTAGATTTCGGTGTAGTATTCGACAAAACTTACTATTTGGGTATCTCCTTAAATAATTTAAGCTTTGCCAAAATAGAGTCAAATTATATAGACACTAACCTAAATTCAAGACCTATATTGGGAATTGAGTATTATGGATTAGAATTTGGTGCAGTAATATATGATATGGGGCAATTAAAAATTCATTTTAATACTTCTGTTTCATCTGGGTTGATTGAATATAAAGTACAAAGTTCAATTAATGAAAATAATAATACTAATTCCACAAACTATACTAACAACTATGGAAGTGATGACTTTGTAGTATTTGAGCCCAAGTTGTTTTTGACTATCAATACCAATCAATGGGCAAGAGTAGTATTTGGTTTGAATTATAGAGTGCCATTTGGATTAGATTATACTTTCCAAAATGATAATTATACAAATGCAAATATTGGTGGCATCGGTGCTATAATCAAGCTTCAATTTGGCGATTTATGGTTTTAAATTGTGAGTTTATTTATAATCCTAACTTATAGTTTTAACTGATTTTTTACAATGTCTGTGATTTCCTCGAAGCTTATCTCTCTATCCGCAATTTCAGACAAAGAAATACTTGATTTTTCTAATTCATTTTTGAAATTCTGCTTTTCTTCATCTTTAATATTTAGAAAATCCACTATCTCCAAATGCTCTCTTCCAAGTAAAATAGAGCCGTGTTGTAATAAAATATTCCCAAATAATCTCTGAGCCGAACCCACAATTTTTTTGTTTTGAGATGTAATCTCAAACCTCGCAGAACTTGTAAAACAAGACATTGACGAAATACTTTTGTAATGACTTTTGAAGTTAGTATCCTTTTTGCTAAAGTCTAATTTATCTCCAATATTTGGAATATTAGAAAAAATTTCAACTAAAATCAAATGTATATCTTGATAAAAGTCTCTGTGAGTATAATTAACAGTTGTATTCAAATACCCAATACTAATAAGCCTTTGGGTTGTAGCTGTTAAGTCAAAAACGCAAGAGTAAGTGATTTCATTGCTATGGAAAACTGCTCTGCCACCAGTTGGTCGTCTAACCAAATCGTATTTTTTGAGGGCAAGGTTATTAACTAAGATATTTTCTTCTTTTTGATTATAACCGAGTGATAGGCAATACGGCTCCCAACCGTAAAACCTTAGCATTGATTTTGTTTGAATTTTTGAATTGAGTTTACTTTCGTTGTTGAACTTATTAAATTCATTAAATTCATTAAATTCATTAACTCTACCAAAATCAAAATCCATGTTAAATTGACCTTTAAGCTTTGAGTCAAAAATCAATTCAAAGTCTTCACCCAAAATTAGATTTAGTTTCTCTTTTGGTGAAAGATTAATTAATTTGTTATCAATAAATATATTGCTATTTTGGCTTAAATTGGTCAATTAAATTTCATATTATTTTTAACAAGTATGTGGTTTTGGATTAAAACGAAGTAGTTGGAGGTTTGGTTTTAGATTTTACTTTTTTTGTTTTTGAATATTTTCTACATAGCCCAAATAATAGTAATCTTCTCCATCTTTTGTTTCCTTAGTTTCTTTTTCAAACTTTAGTGCTTTCTGAAAAATATATAAGTGATTAATTGGTTTTTGTTCGATTAAATCAAGATAAATATCCATTATTTCATTAAAAGATAATGTTGAATCCATTAGTTTTAATTCATTTTGTGGCAATGTAACAAAATCAGAAATCGTAGAATAGCCATTATAATATTGGGCTGGTTTTTGCGAAATATATTTATTCATTCTTTTAACTCCCTCAATTTTCACAGGGGAAGTGCCGTGCGCATCAATCAAATTTGATGCTCTTTTGGATAAATCAATGACTCTATTTCGAGCAAAAGGTCCTCTGTCGTTAATTCTAACTAATGTACATTTATAGTTATCTAAATTTGTTACTTTGACAATTGTACCAAAAGCTAATTTTTTGTGTGCCGCTGAAAAATCATTTTGAGAGAATCTTTCGCCGTTCGCTGTTTTACGTCCTACAAATTTATCTGCATAATATGAAGCAACACCTCTGACTTCGAATACATTAAATAGTACATAGTTATTATCTAATTCTACCGGGTCGAACTCATCGTATTCTGAGATTTGATTTACATCAAAATTTTTGAATCTTTCATAAATGCCATTAATACCACCGGCTCTATAAGACAAAGCAATATCTTCAGAATAGAACATTGCAAACAAGACAAAAGTAACAACTAAACTAAAAAACAATCTATTCTTTAATGTGAAAAGTTTATTTATTTTTGGTTTCTTACTTGAAACTCTCTTTTTGTTTTTTATATTTATTTTTTT
>JBDNHS010000175.1:0-16248 GCA_041688685.1 Kapaibacterium sp. (SeqCode) | reverse complement strand
GTTTTCAAAATGGGTTTTAGAGATATGGCAATGGAAAAACTCGAAGAATATAGAGAAAAAATGAGAGGTGGTGATGACAATTCCAAACGAGGAGCAAAAAGAGGTTGGTAATTATTTAACTTAAAATTTCTTAAAACAAAATTAATTACTTAGAAAATCATTTTTTTTAACTTAAATCTAA
This sequence comes from Kapaibacterium sp. (SeqCode), assembly GCA_041688685.1. GTDB lineage: Bacteria > Bacteroidota > Ignavibacteria > Kapaibacteriales > UBA2268 > JBDNHS01. The sequence continues at coordinate 16,067 of JBDNHS010000175.1, read as the reverse complement.
TTTTCTTTGTTATTTTTGGAAAACATTAAACAGATAATAAACATAAAAATAAATGTTTGATTATAAATTTCCGAAAGTAAAAAATAACTTTATAAAATCGAATCCACTTTTCAAATTTTTTATATTTTTGATTGGTGGATTTTTTTTGGGAATAATTTATTTTGAGTTTTTAGAAATTATCTCAAATACATTTTTAAATTTCAATTCACATTCACATTCTCATTCTAATTTACAACCATATTTTAGTTATACAATTGCTGTAGCTTTGATTATAATTAATATCTATTTATTTATTAAAAAGTATTTCAATCTCTCTTATATTTTGATTAGTTTTTCAATCGGTTTTTGTTGTTATTATTATAATTTTTATGATTACGATAATATTACAAAGTCATATCTTTTTGAGCCCAAAGAAGTGATACTAGAAGGTGAAATAAAAAGGATATTAAAGGTCAATGAAAATAACATAAAATTTTTAGCAGATTGTAAAATCAAATCAAACTTTTTACCAAATCACAAAGCATATATTTCAATAAATTTAAGATCAATACCAAAGAATTTTGAATTAATTCAAAACAATAAATTTAATCTAATTGCCAAAATAAGGACGCCAAAAGCTAAAAACTTTCTTACACAGTTTGATGAATTAAAATATGCTCAAAATAATAATATTCACTGGTTCGCAGATGCAAAATATATAGATTTTTCATTGATAGAATCAAATAATTCAAGTATAAAAAATAATTTTTATAAGTTGGTTAACGATAAAATAAAAAAATTATATGGTGAGAGTTATCGAGCATTTATTACTGCATTTATATTAGGTGATAAAAGTACGTTAGATTATAAGAACAAGAATGTATATGCACAAAATGGAACTGCTCATATATTTGCTGTGAGTGGATTACATATCGGTATATTTGTATTTATGTTACTTTTCATCTTTAGTTTTATAAAAAATGAAAAGTTAAAATATTTGATTATAAGTTTGATATTAGTAATCTATTGTATTTTGATTGACTACCCAGATTCTACTATTAGAACAATATTTATTGTTATATTAATTTTTTACTTGTCATCAGAACAACTCAAAAAAAATTATTTGAACACATTATTTGGTTTTTTAATTATATTAATAGTTTTTTTTTCCTCCACAATTGACAATATTGGAATGCAATATTCAATTTCTGCCTTTGGAAGTATAATTTTATTTAATAATATATTATTAGATAAACTCAATATTCAAAATATTAAAAATAAATTTTTGAAATTATTACTAAATTCAATAATATTTTCATTTTCAGTTTCAATTTTAATTTTGCCACTCAATGCTTATTATTTTAATAGTTTTAATATTCTTAGTATCTTAATTAATGTCATAACGATACCAATAATGTCATTAAGTATTTTTTATAGTTTAATATCAATATTAATATCATTTGTGAGCATTGATATTGCAGAATATTTTGCATATTCTGCAGAATTACTTATTTTTGTTTCAAACAAAATTAACTATTTAATGTTTGACTTTGGAAATTTTATAAACATAAAATATTATTCTTTTGAATTTTCATTACTATTTTCTATTTTGTCATTAGTTATTTTGTACACTCATAAAATTAATTTACTTTTTTTTAGAATTTTAAACTTAATTATTTTATTGGTAATATCATTTAATTTGGATATTGATAAAAAATTAGGTCATTTTAACAAAATAAATGAGAAATATGACATTGTAAGTAATTTACAATCTTCATCAATTATTTATAAAAAAAATGAATACATATTTATAATTTATGAACAAAGGAAATTTTATAGTTATTACAAACCAGAATTCGAATTGATTAATTATATAAATCAAAATGAGGAGAATATAATTTTTATATATTCTGGTGACTTGGGTTATGAGCTTATAAAATCCATAAAAAATAGTAAATTTAAATCATTTAGACTAAAATTAAAAGATATAGATGAAATTAACATTTTATTAAAACAAAATAAATTATACAACAAAATCTGAAATAATTAAACTTAACTCGATTAAAAATTTATCTAACAATTTGGTGAAAAATAATTGAAAATACTGAAACCACAAATATTTCCAGACAATATCATATCTGGTGTTACTCTAAGAGATATTGAGAATTATCCCAATATTGGCTTTTCATTATATCAAAATGAGAATATTGATGAAGATGAATTAAAAGCAAATAAGCAATTATTTAGTAATTATCTTGAAGTACCATTAGAAAGTATTTTAACGCAGAAGCAAACTCATAGTGATATTGTGGAGATTAAAGATAACGACCATAATTATTATGAAGCTGATGCAATGATAATTAGTAAAAGTGGATTTGTACTAAATATTTCGATTGCAGATTGTGTTGGTGTTTTGTTTTATGACCCAGTAAACAACGTTATTGCTGCCACACATTCTGGCTGGAGAGGAACATATAAAAATATTGTTGAAAAAACTATTTTGACAATGTTTTATGAATATGGTACTTTGCCAGAGAATTTACTTGTTTATATATCCCCTGCTGCTTGTGGAGAAGATTATGAAGTTGGAAAGGATGTAGCCAATTTATTTGCTATTGGAATCACAAAAATAAATGATACAAAGTTTCTATTGGACAATAAATTTATCATTTATAATCAATTAATTAAAGCAGGTGTTCGTCAACACAACATAGAAATCTCAAATTTTTGTACAATAGCAGATAATAGATTTCATTCTTATAGACGAGATAAAGATAAATCGGGAAGAATGTCTGCTTTTATAATGATTAAAAATTGAAATTATGTTTAACGACGAAATAATTAACAACCCACCAGTTGAAAATAATATTTATACAGATTTAGTTTTAAATAGCTCTAAAATAAATAAACCAATAACAAAATATACTAAAATAGGCAATATTGAAATTGGTAACGGAATTTTTCTTGCTCCAATGGAAGAAGTGTCTAATTTACCTTTTAGGTTGGTTTGTAAAAAATTGGGTGCTGATATAGTATATTCTGAGTTTATTTCTTCTGACGGAATTGTAAGAGATTCTTGGAAATCTAAGCATAAAATGCAAATACATCCCGAAGAAACACCCACTGCAATTCAAATTTTTGGCTCTGATATTGAATCAATGGTAGAATCTGCAAAAATTGTTGAAGGAGCTGGTGCTGATATTTTAGATATAAATTTTGGTTGTTGGGTACAAAAAGTAGTTAAAAGAGAAGCTGGTGCAGCATTTCTGAAACAACCTGAGCGAATGGCTGAACTTACTAATATGGTTGTTAATGCAGTGAAAATTCCAGTAACTGTCAAAACAAGATTAGGTTGGGATAAGAAATCTATTGTTATTGATAAAGTAGCAAAAATGATGGAAGAAGCTGGCGCAAAAGCATTAGCAATTCATTGTAGAACACGAGATATGGGTATGTCTGCCCAAGCAGATTGGAGTTGGATACCAATAATTAAGTCTATTGTAAATATACCTGTAATCTTGAATGGTGATGTAGTTACCCCGCACGATGTAAAACGTGCATTTGATACAACTGGCTGTGATGCACTTATGATTGGAAGAGGTTGTATTGGTTATCCATTTATTTATAAAATGGCAAAAGAATATATAGAAACAGGAATAATGCCAGAAGACCCAACTCTTAGAGAAAGAATTGACACTTGTTTATTTCATTTAGAAAAAACAGTTGAATATAATGGCTCTCACGGATTAGTAGAATTTAGAAAACATTATTCTGGATATTTAAAAGGATTTTATGAAGCGTCTAACGTCAGAAGAAAAATTATGCAATGCGTAAGTTTTGATGAAGTAAAAACACTCTTAGAAGAATATTATGATTATTTAGGTTCAATTGATAGATTAGATCCAGTTTTAAAAGAAAGAGAAATTCAAAATCTAAATTGTGAAAATCCAAAATATATTGCTAAACAGATGCAAGAATTGGTATAAATTTTATTATAAATTAAACATAAAAATGGCTACAAATTGTAGCCATTTTTATTATATTATGATTGACTTTAAGAACTATTTTGTTTTAGACATCTGAGAATTTTATTTGTATTATAATTATAAATTGTAAAAAGATATTAAAATTATTATTACATATACGACATTAGTTAATATAATTTACTCTTCTTTTGCATCTGTTATATCCATATCAATAATTAATAGTTTTGTATTTTCTTTTACATTTATTTTTACTTCGGTAGTTTCAATAATTCCAATTGCATCACGTTTGCTAAGTGTAAGACTATTTTGGTCTTTTATCAAACTTTCGCCTTTTGAAGTAATTTCTATCTCGCCTTCTATCAAAAATAAATATACATAACTATTTTCATTTATCGTTTCGAAACTCACACTACTATCTTTGTCAAATTCACCTAAATACAATTCAGCATCTTGGTTAATCCACAAAGAATTTTCATCGCGGAATGAAACAATTTTAGTTAATTGATTTTTTTCTAAATTAAATTTTCTTTGGTCGTATCTTGGTTTTATATTTTGTTCTTTTGGGTGAATCCATAGTTGTAATAGATTTATATCTTCTGTTGAACTATCATTTTTTTCAGAATGGTAAACTCCTGTTCCAGCAGACATAATTTGCACTTCTCCACTGGTAATTACACCTTCACCGCCACTACTATCTTTGTGTGCAATGGCACCTCTGAGCGGAATAGTTATAATTTCCATATTATTATGGGGATGTGTATCAAAACCACCAGATGGAGCTACAATGTCATCATTTAAGACTTTCAAAAAGCCAAACCCAGTTTTATTAGGATCATAATAATTAGCAAAACTGAATGAATATTTAGCTTTTAGCCAGCCAATATCCATACTACCTCTTTCATTTTCTTTGTGTATTATATATCTCATACTTTTTCTCAAATTTTTTAAATTAATTATTTATATTAAAATACATAATACCGACGAATAAGATTGAGGTATTAATATATACTTTTGTAAAAAGTAGTGTCTGTAAGAGTTTTCATAAAATTGATTATGTCTTTAATTTCTGTCTTTTTTAGTTTTAAATTATCAAATGGTAAAGTTTGATTTTCTAAATTAATGCCCAAACCTTTTCCACCACCTTTATTATAGAATTCCATAACTTCTTCCAAATTATCATAAACGCCATTGTGCATATAAGGAGCAGTCAAGTCAATATTTCTTATGGTCGGGGTTTTGAATGAATGTTTATAAATATCTATTCTGTCTCTTTGTATTCCATAATATCTACCTAAATCACCATCTAAAATTGCATTTATAGTGTCTTTGGTAGCTGGTACCCCCAAAACTTCACTTTCATTTTCATTAAAATGTGGAGGAACTAAACCAGAAAATGTTGGAGGAAAATGGCAGTTACCGCACATAGCTTTACCCATAAAAAGATTGAAGCCATTTTTTTCTGAATTTGTTAAAGTTACGAATTTATTATCCACTTTTTCATTTCTAATATATTTATCAAATTTGGAATTAAAACTTCTTAATTGTAATAAATATGCAGTGATTGCTCTTTTAAGATTTGTTATACTTACTAAGTTATTATTGTCTTTGTCGTAATTATTAAAAGCTTTCTGAAATAAAACTCTATAATTGTTAATATTATCATAATTTATTGTTTCTATGATTTTGAATAAATCTGTATTAAATTCATTAGAATTCAATAACACGTGTTCGATTTGCATTTCGGGCGAAGATGCTCTCAAATCATAAAAATATCTATCAGCATAAATACTGTTTATTAGAGTTGGTGTATTTCTAAGCAAATTTGATTTGTCTTTAGAACTAAAATTCGTTTTTTGTCCATCAGTAAATGCTTTTTCTGGTAAATGGCAACTTTTACAAGATTGTTTATTATTAAGTGAAAGATTGCTATCCTCAAATAGTATTTTACCTAATTTGATAATATCTTCATTACTTTTATCTAAGGAATTAGTGAACATATAAGGATTTAAGAACTCATCACCAAAAATATGTTCTGATAGATAGTTAAAAATTGTGGGTCTATTAGATGTTTCTTTATAACTTTCTATACCAAATTCAATTTGAGTTTGTAAAACTAATCGGAAAGATGGAATAATATAATCTTTAACAAAAGTGAGTCTATCAAAATTATCATAACTATTTTTTTTGCCAATTTGCTTGTTGACAAAAATCAAAGCATTATCTAAAGTTTTGACTAAGATTTGAAAAGAATTACTATTTTTTGTGTTTAAATACTTTTCATATAAAACAAAATCATTTTTAATAGTTTCTAAACTTATTCTGGTTTCATTTAATGAGTTTTCGGTAGATGGAGAATCAAACCCAGTGATAGAAAATGACATTAATCTAATTAATTCAAATCTAATTGCTTCAAAAATAAATCTGTCTTGTAATTTAGTTTGATTTACTAATAAGAATACATTATCAAAATCATTTTCAAGTTTGTTTACTAAATAGTCTAATTTATTAAAATCTATAACATTTTCGTAAATAGTTTCTTCAATTACTTGAATTCCAATTGGTTCGTATATTTTTGGAGTGGCGTCTTTGTAGTTAGTCCAATAAAGTGGAGCTGAATTTATACTTCTTTTGATATATTCAGGGTCAATATATTCATATAGATATTCGTATCTTTTATAATTTAATCTAAGATTAGAAAAATCTTTTTTTATCAACTTGATATTTTTAGTTGTTATAGATTTTTTTAAAATGCCTATTTTATCTTTGATTTTTTGGTTATTTTCAGTTAATCTCATTTTAATAATTTCGGTTACTTCTTCTTGTTTTAATGAAGCCATTAAAATAAAATTAAAAATTAACAGAATAAAGACGGTAATAATTTTGATATTTGTTTTAGTTATTTTCATTTAAAATATTTTTTATTAAGTTAAAATAGGTTATGATAAATTATAATAAGTTGGAATTTATTATTTAAAAAATAAGAGGTTCAATTAAAAATTGAACCTCTTGAAGTTTAAAACTTAAAGTAAAAATTATTCTACAATGATTTTTACAACTTTTTTGTCAGAGTTCATAATAAAGTAAGTACCTTTAGTCATATCACTTATATCAATATTATCAGAATTTCTAGAAACTTTAATTCTATTTCCATTGATATCATAGATAGCAGCATCCATAACTTCAGATAATTTGATTGAATTTGAAGCAGGATTTGGATAAACTCCAAATACATCACCATTACTTACTAATTCAGAAGGATTATCATCAACAGAGGTTTCACTTAATAATGTTTCATATCCTGTTAAAGCAACAGTTAATGAATTATTAAAAGGATATTCGTTCCAAGAACTTGGGTGTTGTGAGTTGAAGAATATATTTTTGCCATCGGCACTTGCTGTAAATCCAGTGATTTCTGCACCGAAAGGTACAGTAGCAATTTTTACTAAGTTATTTAAAGTAGCTTCTTTAGATAAATCTAATAAGAACATTTCACAAGATCTGTTATTCACACCAACTGGAACTCTACCGAATGATGAGCCATTTAAATCTTCTAAAATTACTAAATAAGATTTGTCATTCAAGTACAATACACCTAAACCGTCAGGATTTGATAAATGTTGTTTTGGATATTCAGTATATTTACCGGTACCATTAGTCATAACTGGACCACCTTCAAGAAATGTTTTGATTTCATTTGTAATTAAATCCAATACTAAAACTCTACCATAGTAATCTTTGTATTTTGAAGAAGTAACTAAAGAATCACCACAACCTAAAGCAATTGATCTATCATTTGCATGTTTTGGAGTCCCATAACCTTGATTAATATATGAAGCATTAGTATTATTTGGTGAATCAGTACCAGTTTCAGCTAAATATATTTTATTTGTAGTTTTGTCATAAACAACCCATTCTAATCTAGTAAAACCAGTTGCATTCACTTTCATTGCTCCACGGTGAATATTTAACATATTATCAAAGTTTGTATTATCAACCTCAACCCAAGTACCACTAAACGAACCAGCATTTTGTTTGAAAAGGTAAGTTTTACCTTTAGTAAAATCGCCAGCTACATCTGCAATGAATTTTGTTAATAATGAAGCATTGGCGTCTCCATCTTCACCCAATATAACAGTTTTGTTGTCTGGTAGTATAGCTCCACCCTCAAAACCTTGTCTTCCCCAATTATATTGTTTTCTAATAGCTTTTGCTTCTCTTGCATCAACTTCAACCATATAATTGAAATTTTCAAATTTTTTGATAGTTTGACCATTAAATCCAGGAAAACCATTAGGAGTGGTAACGCCAATTGTAAAATCAGCCGTATCTCTTACACCAGCACCATTTCGGAAAATATCATCACCTGTACCGTCATTATTTGCAGAACGAAACCACTCTTCAGCAGTCCATATTCTACCATCAGTAGTTTGGATACCACCACAATTCATACCAGTTTCGCCAACAGTGGATTCAAAATCTATGTTGAAGAATTTTCCTTTTCTTCCATCTGCTAAAGTTTGATTTAAAACTTCAACACTACCATCAGATTTTCTTCCAACTTTGAAAGCAGTCATACCACCACCATCACCAATTTTATCATCACCCAAAACCATCTCGTGGTTAACTGATAGCCAGCCCAAAAATCCAGTTTCGCCTTTTGATGCATCAGCAGGAGTAAAACCAATAAAGTCGTGCCATTGTTTTGCTATCGCCATACCGGCCGCTGCTCTTTTTGTTTTTGTGGTTTGAACTGTATCAACTCCACCAACAAAAATTGCTTGCATTCTGATTGGAGAGCCTGGAACAATAACTTTGTAAGCTATAGGAGGTTCTTGTGTACCCCAATCTAATTTTAAATCAAAAGGTGCACTAATTAGATGAGTACTCATAGTTAATCCTAATGCCATTGAGGTTAGAAATTTATTCATAAAAAACCCTTATATTATATGAAATTAAAAAAATATAAATTAAAAATGTAAAAAAATGTACTTTTGTTTGTATTCTTAAATACAAAAATAGTCTTCAAGTGTTAATCTAAATTAAATTACAAGTTAAGTTTAAGTTAAGTTTTTAAATTTCATTTTTTGTTGTTTGAACTATAAAAGGTTTTGTATTATTAGTTTATGTTAGTTGATAATTACAAATAGAATTTTATTAAATTATTAACGTCATTCAAAAAATTCAAAATATAAAATGACAAATAATAGTATAATACAGGTAAAGAATTTAGTCAAAAAATATCATAAATCTGAAAAGAATTCTGTTGATGATATTAGTTTTGAGGTTTTTGAAGGTGAGTTTTTTGCCTTTTTGGGACCGAATGGAGCTGGCAAAACTACAACGATTTCAATTCTAACGACTACATTAAATAAAACAAGTGGTGATATAAAGATTGCTGGATTTGATATTGAAAAACAAAGTAAATTTATTAGAGAAAAGATTGGGATAATTTTTCAAAAGCCTTCATTGGACTTAAATCTTACGGCAGAAGAAAATATCAGACTTCATAGTTCATTATATGGGCTGAATACTTTTAAACCATTTTTTTCGATGATGGATAAGAAATATCAAGATAAAGTTTATCAATTATCAGAAGTTGTTGGAATAAAGGACGAATTATTCAAAGAAGTGAAATCATTTTCAGGTGGAATGAAAAGAAAATTAGAAATTGTTAGATCTCTAATACATAACCCAAAAATTTTATTTTTAGATGAACCCTCTACAGGATTAGACCCAGTTTCAAGAAATGAATTATGGCAATATCTTAAAGAAGTTAGAGATAATGAAAAAACTACAATTTTTCTGACTACACATTATTTGGAGGAGGCTGAGGAATCAGACCGAGTTTGTATAATTAATAATGGTAAAATAGAAAGATTAGGTACAGTAAATGAATTAAAAAACGACTTAATTTCTGAAGAAATAATTATTAATTCAGTTGAAAAAGATAATTTATTAGTAGAAATAAAGAATAAAAATTATAATTATAGAATAAATCCGAATAATAAAGATATTGTGTTACACGACAATAATCTAAGTAGCTTTAAAATTATAAAATCTATTGAAACAGATTTGAACAAATTAGAAATAATTAAACCAACCTTAGAGCAAGCCTACATAAATTTAATAAAACTTAATAAAAATTAATTACAACAAATAAATTTACTTAATTCAAAAAGATGATTTCAAAAGAAATAAACGCTGCTATTACAATTGCATACAGAGATATAATAAAACTTTTTAGAGATAAAACTAGATTAGTTTTTATTATGATATTTCCTGTTATTTTCATTGGTATTATTGGTGGAATGTTCCAGCAAAACTTAGGACAAAATATCAAATATAATTATCAAATGTATGTTTTCATTGGTATTATTGTACAATCATTATTCTCAACTTCTGTGAATGGTTTAGTGTCTTTGGTTAGAGATAGAGAAGAAGATTTTACCCAAGAAATGTTTGTTGCCCCTATTTCGAGATATACGATAATTATGGGTAAAATATTAGGTTCAGGGTTTATTAGTGTTTTATCAATTTTGGGTATTGTACTTTATGGACTAATTTTAGGCTTACCAATAACTTTTGTAGATATAATTGTTCTTGCACCAGTTTTACTTATCTCGGTACTTTTGGGAGGAGCTTTTGGACTATTAATTATTGGTAATGTCAGCAGTCAACAAACAGTAAATTTAATATTTCCGTTTATAATGTTTCCACAAATGTTTGTTTCGGGAGTAATCACGCCCGTGAACAAATCAGGGCTAATTTTAACAATACTTAGCCACTTGGCTCCGCTAACTTATCTAATAGATTTGGCACATGGGCTTTTGGCATCTTATAGAGAAGAATATGCTGGACTTACAATTTATTCACCATTAACAAATATAATAATTATTTTGGTGATATTTATATTGTTTGTATTTATTGGAACTTTTGCTTTTGCAAGAAAAGAAAAAACTAAATAATATTTTTAACTGTTATTAAAGTAAATACTTTTTTCAATTAATGATTATCTTCGTTTTCATTTTCAGCATTAGAGTTTTTATTTTGTTTATTATTAATATTGCCTAATTTAAAATCACTTCTTATTTCTTGGTGTCTAATTTCACCACCAGTGTTAGAGGTTTGTCCAGAAATAATTATAACAATAAAAGTAACAACAAATGCAACATAATAAATATACTTCGCAAAGGGTTTTGATTTAAATACAGACCAAAAACCAACAATTGAAATTGCACCTAAAAGGTAAGACAAATAAGCAAAAGTTTCTGCAATCTCTTCGTGCCTTTCGATAAAAACTTCCTCAACATTATCTAACTTTTCGATAAGTTCTTCGGCATTTCCACCAGATACAAATGTTGGGTAGGTTATAATTGCACTAAATATTAGTATAATATACGCAATCATAATAATTGTTTTTTTAGTATTTTCATTTTTAATTAATAAATAGCTTAAAAATAGAAATAAAGAAACAATTGGCAAAATCACTGGGAAGTGATTTATTAGCAAATGTAAATAGTGAGCACTAATCATAATTATCCTCAAATTAAGAAGTAGTTTTTTAATTTATTCTAATTTTTTTTACATAAATTACAAATAAATTAAGTTTTAAGTTTCTTTTTCGTTTTAGCAAGTTTTTAGTTTTTTAAACTTTCTAAAATTTTAGATGCTTTGTCTCTAATTCTATCTTTTAATTCTTCAGGTTCTAATACTATAACATCACCACACCAACCAATAATCCATTTTTCTAATTCAGGGCTGAATGGTAAATTAAATTTTATGATTAGTTCATTATCATCATTATATGATATTTCTTGCTTAGGATGGAATTCTCTATTTTCGAAGTATCTTTTGATATTGTTATTAACTTTAAGTTTAATTTCTTTACTTTCATTATCTTTGCCACTCCAAACGCCAAATCTAAATTCTTTGAACTTTTCATAATCAAAATCAATAATTTTGATATTAGATAAAGGTTTTTTCTCGTTTGGAGTTAACTTTTCAATTTTATCAATAAATTGCAAAGAAATTGGGAAAACACTATTATCTTTATTACTAAAGCAGGCAACATATAGACTACCTTCAAAGTGAAACAATTTTTGAAATAGTGTAATAAATGTAGAAGTTTTGTTTTCTGTTTTATAAGTTACTTTTATCCATTCTTTTTTGAGAATGAAGTCAATAACAGAAGAAACAGTATTCGAATACTTTTTATCAGGACTAAACTTACCATAATTATGGTCTAAATACAAACTATTATCAGAATAAAATTCACTTTCAGGTATTTTACTATTAATACTATCTATGAGATTATTAACATCTTCTTCGATATCAGTATCTTTAAAGAAATGTAGTTGTGATTTTAGTATTTTAAGAGAAATAAGCAGGTTTGTATCAACAATAGAATTTGAATAACTGTTGATAAGGTATTGATTTTTAGGAATAAGATAGTGTCTTACTCTATTAATATTTTCAAATTTAATCAATCTATTTAAATCTTGTAAATCAATAAAGTATCTTTGCATACTTCTTAGCCCAATGTTTATGTTAAATTCTTTATTAACATAGTCAACAGCACTTTGATATGAAATTGATTCACCATTCTTTATTTTTTCATTTAGTAGAGTTAATATTTTACTTTTGTTCATAACGTCAAAATTTGTCATTTAATTAAATATCCAAATACAAATTAACAAATAAATAGTAAAAAACAAAAAACTCTACTTTTTAGGTAGAGTTTAATAAATATTTGTGTCTATATTTGTGTTTTTGTGTTAAATATTATTTACCTTCAATTTTGAAAGAATCTGGTAAAATTACAGTTCCACCAGCTCCAATACTGAAATCTCCGCCCTCAATTAATCCTTTGTCTTCAAAATCATGTTCGTCAGTTCTTTCATACCATATTTCTTTGATTTGGTTATCCACCTGATCGGACGCTGTTACACTTTCTATTATATTTGCTTTTATTTTCAAAGTTTTTTTATAATATTTTACAATTTCAGTAATAGGGTCGGCTTCTTCCCAGTTAAAAATAATTCCAGATGAATAACTTCCCAATTTATCTGGAGATGGGTAAACAGATATTGAATCCATTGTGTCAAATATTTGCAAAGTAGAACTAAATGTTATACCTTCAAAAATATAATTATAAATATTATATCTTTTAATAGTTTCTGACTTTTTATAGTCATCTAATGATACGTTTCCAAAATCTAATTCATCTGGTAGATTTTTTATATTTTCTCTGCTAATTTGCGTCATTTCTAACACCAAAGGGTCCTTTGGATTTGATTTGCTCATTAATGAGAATTTGCCGCTGCTGATATTAAACGTTGGCAAAGGTTCTTTTGTGTAAGATACTTTTGGAGTAAAAGCACTCATTTCATAGCCAAATACTACAAATACAACTATAAGTATATTTCTAAACATCAACATATACACCTCGTTCCATTATAAATGAACAAATTAGAAAAATATAAATTTTGATAATTATATATTGTAACTTAACAAATATTTTGCCAAAAAACAATAAGAAATACTACTTAAAAATAATTGTTGCCAATAAAAAAAAACTCCACTGTTACAGTGGAGTTTTTACCAAATATTTGTGGAGGTGGCGGGAGTCGAACCCGCGTCCGAAATGTATCAACTACACTTTCTACATATTTATTTGCTTAATTTATTTATTCGTGATTTTACTTACCAAACAACAGGTGTATCACCACTATTAACATTTTTGAGTAAATTATATTTGTTACGTCAACAATTCACTTCCCCTATTTTTTTGACACCTCGAATAAGCCCTAAGGGAGAAACTTACTTAAGATGGGTTGCTTTTTATTAAGCAGCCATTGCAAAATTATTTTCTGCATTTATTGTTTTGCCAGTTGTATTAACGTGCTCCACCGACAAACAGCACGATATGCTGGTAATAATATCAATCACCCCGTCGAATCCGGTACACCCCCAAAAAGTAAACTAAAAGTAAGGAACAAATTTGTAATTACAAAAGTACTTTTCAGAATAATATTATAACTAAATTTTAGTAACTTTATTTTAGTAAATATTAAACGAAATAATTATGTTAAAATTTTAAATTTTATCGAACTTTTTCCCATTCAACAGAATATGATTTTCCAAATATAATAACATATATTGAATTAAGGAACCATTGACCTAAAGTACGAAGATAACCATTCTTACGAAATCTTCTTGGTGACTCTAAAATTACTAATTCTTTTGCGAAGTATGTTTTGTATTTTTTTGCAATTCGATAAAACAAATCAAAATCTTCGCCAGCGGCTAATTTAGGATTAAATCCACCATATTCAAAGAACAAATGTTTATTAACTAAAATACATTCTCCCCTAGCCATTCCAATTCCCAATAAGTTTAATATCCTAAAATAATTATTGAGAACAAAGTAGAAAATGTTATCTTTTAATTTCTTTTCATTTTCGAATACATTTACTTTACAAGTAATGGCATCATACTCTGATAATTTAGAATATCCATTAGACCAAGAAAACAATTGCTCTAAAAATGTTTCAATATTTTGAGGGTAACTGTCAATATTCATAAAAACAATATAATTGCTATTAGAAACAATAGAACCAACATTTCTACCCTCTGCAATTGTTTGTTTATATTGATTATTTATTTGAACAATAATATCAGAATAATTTTTTGCTAATTCTATGGTATTATCTGTACTTCCACCATCACTTATAATTATTTCATAATTATATTTTTCTTTCAGTTCAGAATTAAATAATTTCAAGGTATTTGTGATGATTTTTTCTTCATCTAAAACAGGGATGATAATACTGAAATTTGGAATTTTGTTTAAACTAAACCTATTTGAATTATGTATAAAATGATAAAGATTATCATTATAATAAAAGTCATTATAAATATTTTCTTGATTTAAAATATCATTTTGATTCATATTTTTACTATTTCTAGTAAATAAGTTTAATTCATTTAGTATTGAATTGTTTTCCATATTCAATTTTTTAATTCTAATATTTACTACTCAATTTTAATATTTTTAAATATTATCTAACAAAATAAACAAAATAATATTTTAGATAATTAATATAAAAAGTATTTTTTTGATTTATTTAATTTTTAAGAGACTATTTAAAAATTATTATAAAATATATTAATTTTATTTAACACAATATTAACTTACAATTTACAAATAAATTGCAAAATAATTAGTATTGAATGAGTTTTATTATTAAGAATTTCAATTAATTGGAAAAGGATAAATCAAGAAGAACTTAGTTTTACCATTTATTCCAATTTCTATTGCTGGAGCAGGCAGTTTGAAATAATTCAGTGTTTGTTTAGCCCAATTCCAAAAACTTCCACCATCTGGTAAGAGTTTTACAAGATTATAATCTAATGCAATAATAAATTTTGGGTCTCCTTCGACATCATTATTTCTGAAAGTTGCATTTGGGTCATGAGAATATATATTTTCTGGGTCATAGGCAACAGTTAAATTTCTTGCAGCATATCCTAAAGATAATTCTAACCAAGAGGGCCAATATTCTTTATAATTATCAGGTAGCAAATTATGTACATTAAATGATAACCACAAAGTATGGGAACTATAATCATCAATAAAAAAATCGTGTGGCTGTCTTTTCTTTTGTCCGTGCCAGTTGGCTGGAAAATAAGTGAATTTGGGCGTCACATTTTGCAGAAAAGGCGAGTAAAACTGAGCTATATATAAGCCCGCACCAAAAGCATTTGCGTACATATCAGTTGGGCTAAACCCAAAATTTGCACCATAACCATCTAACACTTCTACGTAAGTATTATAAGCAAAACCTAACAAACCACCTGTTACTACAGAAGACTCCCAGTCGACTCCCGAAGTCATCAATGCTTCTGTCATTGCATAAGAAGCCAAATAAGTACCAATTACATGACCAGGTTTATCAGCATAAATTGCATAACTACCATCTTCTAATATTTTGAAATCACTTTTGTTTTTCCAAATTGTGTTTGCTTGTGCAATATGTTGAAGTACAAATAGAGTAGTAACTCCACCAAACACTAAGCCTGTATTAAGTAAGTTCAAATGAG
>JBDNHS010000174.1:0-11594 GCA_041688685.1 Kapaibacterium sp. (SeqCode) | reverse complement strand
TGTAATTATTGTAATGTTTGTATTTTATTATTTAGTCAAAATTAATAATAAAATTCGAATTATATTCTAATAACTACTAAAAATATATGGCAATTGTTTTAAAAATCCCATAAAAGCATCGGGGAATATAAAAATAGTTATCAAAAATCCTGCTAATGCACCATATAAATGTGCTGAATGATTAATATTATCTCTGCCATGTCTATCAGCAAAATGACAATAAACTAAATACAAAATTGCAAAAATTGGTGATGGTATGCCAATTGGCAATAACATCAAACTCAGTTTTGTTTGGGGTGAAAATATAATGAAACTAAATAGAATTCCGGCAATTGCACCAGAGGCACCAACAGAACTATAATCATAATTATCTTTGTTCTTATAAATCGTTGGCAAATCTGCTACTATCATACTAACAATATAAATCGCAAAAAAGGCAAAACTGCCAACAATACTTTCTAATCTAAAAGCAAAAAAGTAAAATGTTAGCATATTAAATCCCAAATGGATACCATCAGCATGAATAAATCCAGATGTGATTATTTGATACCAAGATTTATTTCTTATCAAAGAATAGGGGTGTAATACAAACTTCTCATATAAACTATGATTATAATTCAGTGTATATACACTCAATCCAATTGTTAGAATAAAAATTATAACTGATATAGGGGAAAGACTTAAATCCATAAATTGTTTTAGGTTTAAAGTTAAATAAATTTTACTTGTTAGATTCTTATGAAATACTACTTTCGAAATACTTCCTATGAAATACTACTTATTATTTTCCAATACAGAAAGAACCAAAAATATTATTTATAACTTCTTCATTATAATTTTCGCCTGTGATTTCGCCAATAGTTGTATAAGCATTACGAATATCAATTGCAATAATTTCATTTTCGATATAAATTTCCACAGATTCCAAAGCTCTCTCTAAATTTTCTATTGTTAATTTCAATAAATCATAATGTCTTTGATTAATTAACACATCTGAATAACTGTCAATACTATTTATTGCATTTTGGTAAATTATATTCTTTAGTTGTTCTATACCAACATTTTGTTTCGCAGAAATATAAATATTACTCTCATTATTACCTTCAGAATCAGTACCCTCATCTAACACACTTACCTTATCTATCTCATTTATCTCATCAATTTTATTTTGGATAATATAAATTTTGATATTAGGATATTTATTGTTTAATTCATTCAATAAAGCATTAGAAAATCCTTCACCTTTTGTAATATCATTCAATAAAAATAATATATTAGATTGTTGTATTATACTATCAACTAATTTAATTCCCATTATCTCGATGGTATCTTCGGTATCTCTCAAACCAGCTGTATCAAATAGTTTAATGGCAATTTCATTTATATAAATATACTCTTCTAAATAATCCCTTGTTGTCCCTTCGATTTCACTTACCAATGCTCTATCTTTTTTTAGAATAGTATTAAATAAAGTAGATTTGCCAGAATTAGGGTAGCCTACAATCGAAACATAATATCCGGATTTTAGTATTTCTGACTTTTTTTTATGGTCAATTAATTCATTGCAAAAGTTTTTAGCTTTGATAAGTCTATCTTTAACAACTTCTCTATCAATTAACTCAATATCTTCATCAGAAAAGTCCAATTCTAATTCTAATAAACTCGCAATGTCGATTAAGTTCTTTCTAAATTCGATTAACCTTTTTGTAAAATTACCTTCCAACTGCCTGACCGAAGTCTGAGCAGAAGGAGTTGAAATACTATGTATCAAATCTGCCACAGCTTCTACTTGCAATAAATCAAGCTTGCCATTAATAAATGCTCTTTTTGTAAATTCGCCTGCTGCAGCTGGTACTATTCCATTTTTATAAAGTAAATCCAAAATTTCTCTGACTAATACAACACTACCGTGGCAACCAATCTCTATTGTATTTTCTCCGGTATAAGAATTTGGACATTTAAAAATAGAAATTGTAACAGTATCCAAAGTTTGGTTTGTGAAGTTATTAATAATTTTGCCATATAGAATTGTATGACTTTTACTTTCACATATTTTCTTTTTACCGACAAACACTTTGTCCATTAATTCGAAAGTTTCATCTCCTGAAATCCTGATTACCGACAAGCCAGATATGCCGTAAGGTGTTGCTAATGCTGCGATTGTTCTTGACATTTATAAATATATTTATATTAAAAATAGAATAAAAAAAGTAAGAAATAAAATTAAAAAGAGTTTAAATATTTTGGCATATTTTTTGACGTAATCAACTTGTGTAAATTATAATTTAATGAAAAATCAGTTTAGTGTGATTAGAATAATAATAAATTAGAATAACAAAAAGACACATAGTAAAGTAAAATAAAATAAAGATATGCAATTATATACAGAACCAAATAAATATGCCCAAAATCCAGAATTGCAAATTCATAATAACTACGTTCAATTTGGTGGATATCAAAAGTTTGAATTAAGTAAATATGATATTAGAGTAAGTAAGGAAGATAAAGGGCTACAGAACAAAAAAGATTTATTTGAAAATAATTTTAATCCATTATGGGTTTCTGAGAAATCCGTTTTAGACTTAGGTTGTAATTCTGCATTCTTTTGTTATTATTCAAGATTATTGGGTGCTAAGTCTGCGATTGGTATCGAAATTGACAAAAATTATATAAATAATGTAAACAAAGCAAATAATTATTTGGATTTTGAAGGTGTAGATATAATTGACACAAATTTAATGAATTATGATATTCCTGCTGATTTAGTAGTTGCTTTTGCTTTAATTCATTGGATATATTCTTGTACTTCTGATTACGGTAGTTTGGATTTGGCAATTGAAAAGTTAGCTTCACTGACTAATGAAGTTTTATTAATTGAATGGATAGAAAAAGAAGATGAAGCAATAGAATTCTTTAAACATATTGAATATAATCCTGAAGTAATTTCTGAGGAATATAATAGAACAAATTTTGAAAATGCACTGACTAAACACTTTTCATCATTCGAAGTAATTGGTAATACAAAAAATACAAGAACTGTATACATAGCATATAAAACAATCATCACAAAGAAAAAGTTTTTTGATTATAGAAATAACTTAAATAATAAAAATTTCACTAATGGTAATAGTTCATATAATTCGTTCAAGACAATGTTTTTAGATTTACTTAATGATAATTATTTAAGTGACAATCAAATTGATAATGAGTTTCATAATAAACAAGTTGGAAAAGAGCTGAACTTTATCCAAACTGTTACAAGTAACCAAAATGTAATATTGCCGCAATTGCTTTTGAATGATTTATCAAAAAGTAATTTAATAGCTAAGCAAATGACAAATTATGTTGTGCTCTCTAATTGGGAATTAATATTAGAAAATAAAGATGCACTTTGTAATCAAACAATTGAAATATTATTAGAAGAAAATTCTTTTTATACTCTTGGTGAAAAATTATCTTATCTAAACAATTCTTTAACTAAGGTATTGGTTCGTAATGATGTATATATAGAAGCCATATATCTGCTTAATGAAAAACAAATTAAAATAATAGCTTATAATTCTACTTCTGATTTGTTTCCAGAGAATTTAGTTAGAGATTTATTTACTTGTACAAAATTAGTTTCATTTCTGAAAATTCCAAGTGTTATTGATTTTGTATTTTATTTAATATTCAAAACTGTTTATATTTTGGGTGCTTCAGATAAAGCAATAAGTAATTTACTCAAAACTATTTCCATCTATAATAATTACGAATTAGAAAAATATAATTTGTCTAATATAGCTTTTTTGAACTCAATACTAAAATCAAAAAAATACATTAATATAGATTATAATAAACTAATAAACTCAGTGTCTTTCGAATACCTTTATTCACCAGATTATGTCCTTAATAGTAGAGTTGTAGATTCTTCTACGGGTAGATTTTATATCAGTAGAGTATATTTAAATAGTTTTAATGATAATGATTTTGTAATAACTAAGCAAGCCAACTACAACTTAACTCATAAAGAATTTACTATTTTATCAACTTTGAATTCTGAATATTTTCCAAAAGTCAAAAACTATATTTCACATTCAAATTCTTCAGCATTTGAAATGGAGTTCTTCGATGGAAGTGAGCTAAAAACTATGTTGTTGAATGACGAAATTGATTTATTAGAAAAGTTCAAAATTACTTACCAATTAATACAAATAGCAAAAATATTAAATAATAATAATATAAAACATAGAGAAATCAATCCAGAAAATATTATTATTTTTGAAGGGAACACAAAATTAATTGATTTTGGTTGGTCAAAACTACGAGATGAAAATTCTTATACACCACCTGGACTAAATTCTGAATATTCTTCTTATTCAATCAACCGGAAACATAATGATATATATTCTATATTATTAATCATTGAGGAATTATTAATTTGTAATATATTGACAGAAAATAAAAGAACAAGTGAACAAAACACAATTGGAGACTTAAGTACCGAAGAGCTAATCAATGAAATTAATAATCTAAAAAAAGCTTCTCTTACTTCTACTCTAAGATTTACTTTTAGTATGCTAAATATATTAGAAAATTTAATTTTAACAGAGTTAGCGAAAGCAGAAAAATATTCAAATGTCAATATGTTTTCAAATGATTTGACAACTACGGAAATCAAAAATCATAATCTTAAAAACATAAATAATGTAGATAATATTGAATCTCAATTTTATAGAGATGCATTATATTTGTATAGTCAGGGTAATTATCTAAAGGCATTTGAAGCAATAAATAATGCTCTAACCATAAATCCAGAAAATGATGATTTATTCGACCTTTATATCAAAATTAATAATAAATTAAAGGAAATTGAGATATTAAAATTAAGTAATACTTCATACGAAAATAATATTATTAATAATTCTAACAATGACGAAGAAATCAGTGAATCCATAATTCAAACCACTATTGATATTGATAATATTCAAGATACTATATTGGTAATTGATGACTTAAATTATATAGATAATAATAATAAAGAAGTGAAATATCAGTTTGATATTTCTATAATTATTCCAGTATTTAATAAGATAGAATATACCAAATATTGTTTGGATTATTTATACAAAAATACTTCAGAAAAATATAAATGGGAAGTTGTTATTGCAGATAATGGCTCTAACGATGGTACTGATGAATATATAAATAATAATTATATTTCTAAAAGTAATCTGAGTTATATTAGAAACTCTTATAATATGGGATTTGCCAAAGCTTGTAATATGGGTATTGTTTCAAGAAAAGGCAAGGACGTAATTTTATTGAATAATGACACACTCCCACTTAATAATTGGTTAGAAGCAATTATGGAGGAGATTGAGGCTGACAGTCAAATAGGTGTAGCAGGGAGTTGCCTTTTATATCCTAATACTGATTTAATTCAACATATTGGTGTAAAAATCGGAACAGAAGATGGCAAAACTATTACTCCTTATAACAATTCAAGATTAGAAACCCTAAATAATATTGATAATCAATCTAAATATGTGAGTGCAGTTACTGGTGCAGTTTTATACATTAACAGTTTGGTAATAGAAAAAATTGGACTATTAGACGAAATATATATTAATGGCTTAGAAGATATTGATTATTGTTTTAAAGTAATTAATGCTGGATTCAAAATTAGATATTGTTCTGGCTCTAAGTTGTATCACTATGAGTCTATTACAGATGGAAGGCATAAATGGGATATCCAAAATTGGCAAAGATTAAACAGAAATTGGTTAGGTAAAATTAAATTTGATGAATCACAATATGATACTATCAAAGAAGTAAATTCAATTAAACAACGAGAATTGAACATTGATAATATTACAAAAGAAAATATTAAAAAATTACCAACTTATAAGATATTAAAAAATAATGATCACGATGGTAATGCTAATAATCAAAATCAAAGCAATAACTTTGTTTTGAATAATAGGAACAATCTTCAAAATTCAAATACCAATATTAATAATAATTTAGGTACAAATTCAAAAACAAATTATTATCAAAATGAAACTGTTTTTAGCTTTATTATACCAGTACATAATAATTTGGAAGTAACTAAAAAATGTATAAATTCTATAATTCAAAATACTCAAAATAAAAATTATAACAAACAATACGAAGTAATTATCATTGATAATGGCAGTGAATTAGAAACTCAAAAATATTTAAAGAATATTACAAATATTAATGATAACTTTAAGTTAATTACAAATGAAAATAATGAAATATATTCTAAGGTAAATAATCAAGGTGCAAAATTAGCAAAAGGTAAATATTTAATATTTCTTAATAATGATGTTGAATTATTAGGTAATTGGTTTGAGCATTTATTCTTTCAATTTAATTCAGATAAAAATATTGGAATTCAGGGTATCAAACTCCTTTATCCAAATAATAAAATACAACACGCTGGATTAGTATGGGGGAATGTTGGACTGGACTTCCCTCTGCATTACCATATTTATCTAACTTTGGACAAGAATGAAACCTGCGTAAATATAACAAGAGAATACCAATTTGTTACTGGTGCTTTTTTGTCTATCACAAGTGAATTGTTTAATCAAATTAATGGATTTGATGAAAAATATGTTTTTGGTCATGAAGATTTGGATTTATGCCTAAAAGTAAGACAAATAGGAAAAAAAGTAATATATAACCATAATGTTGAAGCTATTCATTATGAATCGCAAACTAAACAGTTATTAGGAATGGATAAATTTGAAAGATTCATTAAAAGTAATGATACTTATGATTTGGCTAACCATAAATACTTTTTGTCTAAATGGGAAAATACACTAATTTCTGATGCAGAAAGATATTTTACTGAAGATGGATTCTGGGGATTAATTTCCGATGAAACAAAAAGAAATGAATTTAAAGAAAAAATAGTTTATATACTTGAGAAAATACCACAAAAAGATATTTTTGATAATAAAGAAGTTTTTGAGCAAATTACAAATATTTTGTTCAAATCAGACAAATTACCTCAGAACTTAGATTATAGAACATTACTTACTTTATCAATTGGTGAAGTGAATAAAGTTCTTATCCTGATTGATTCTGGATTATCACAAGTTAATAATATTGAAGTTAATAATATTGAAGTTCTAAAAGATTCACCTAATTCTGTTAATAATTCAATAAGTAAGTCAATAAATAACTTTAAGCCAGTTAAACAAGTCAAAAAACCTTTGGACATATTAATGACTATGTGGGATTTGGAACAGACTGGTGGCGGTACTTTATTACCAAAACAATTAGCAATTCAATTAGCTAAAAATGGAAATAATGTAACAATTGTTTTTACCTCGGGACTACACAAAAATAACAATACTCCATATTATATAGAAAATACAAAACAGAATAATATTGATATTTATGGAATTTATAATAGAAAAACTAATTTCTTGAATATTCATAATCCTGAACTTGATATTGTTGATGAAGAGATAATAAAGATATATGAAGATATAATTAAAAAGAAAAAACCAGAAATTGTACATTTTCATAACTTCTTAGGATTTTCATTAGAAATTAATAATATTTCAAAAAAATATAAAGCAAAAACTTTCTATTCCCCTCATAATTATTTTATGATCGACCCAAATCTATATATGATAAATAATGATTTGAAAAAATGGTCATCTACTAATTTTTTTGAAAATTCTGACCTCCCTAACTTGAATTCCAGCAAAATCAAAGATTATGCAAAAAGACAAAACAAAGCAAAAGAAACATTAAATTCAATAGATTATATTTTAGCTACATCTCGAAAAGTTGGGGATTTATTGAGTGAAATAAATGGTAATAAAGATAATATATTTTTAATCAACCATTTGCCAAAAACTGAAAAGATTACAAAACAAATCAATGTACAAAATAAATTAGCTAATAATGAAAAACAAAATACTGATAGTAAAATTCTTAAATTAAAAGGGAAAAAATTAAGAATTGGTTATATTGGTGGTGTGATGGCTCATAAGGGTGTCCATAATTTGATTTTAGCATCAAAATTACTAAAAAACGATATACAAATCAATATTTATGGTTTTATAATTGAAAGTTACAAAAAACTATTA
Source organism: Kapaibacterium sp. (SeqCode) (assembly GCA_041688685.1). Taxonomy (GTDB): domain Bacteria; phylum Bacteroidota; class Ignavibacteria; order Kapaibacteriales; family UBA2268; genus JBDNHS01. The sequence continues at coordinate 3,480 of JBDNHS010000174.1, read as the reverse complement.
GATGGTTTGCAAAATCAAAATATAGGTAACAATAATAATGGAATACAAATAAATTATTTTGGTGAGTATGATCAAAAAGATATTGCAAATATTTTATCAAATGTTGATTGTATAGTTGTTTGCAGCATTTGGGAAGATTGTGCCCCACTTGTTCTTGCTGAGGCACTTTCTCAAAATACACCAATAATAGCTGCAAATATTGGCGGTATCCCAGACTTTGTTGTCAATAATTTTAATGGTTTATTATACGATTATGAAGATTTTAATCAATTAGCTAAGATAATTGATGATATTTCTGTTGATTTTGCTGATGACAATAGTTTACTTACTAAATTAACTAATAATTCAAAATTAACTTATGAATTTGATTTCTATGTTAATCATATCGAAAGTATTTATCTAAATGTGTTAAATAATATTAATTTAGAAAGAGAAAAAATTGAATTAAAGTTTTTTGACGAAACTGAAAATAATAAATACTGGGAAGAAAAACTTTATTTAACTAATAATAATCAAAATTCTATTTATAATATTCCTGATTTACAACACAATGATAACCAATTAAATTATACTGAGGCAAGTATGAATAATTTTAATTCTGATAACTCTTTACCAAAAGTTGATGATCCAAATATTAATGATATGCAGCCATTAAATAGAATTACATTAGATAAAAAGTTAAGTTATGGGTTTAGTAATAATAATGCTTTAGGGAAATTGCCCAATCAATTACCATTTCCCTTAAAATTAAACTTGGGTTGTGGTAATGATTTTAAGGCAGGTTTTATAAATTTGGACTTGTTTAGTGAAACACCTGATGTAGTTTATATGGATATCAGAAATTTAGAATTTATGGATAATTCAGTAGATTATATTCTAGCAAGTGATGTTTTGGAGCATTTTTCTCATAGAGAAACTAATAAGTTGTTAAATGAATGGTCAAGAGTACTAAAACCAGGTGGCGAAATTGAAATCCGTTGTCCAAATTTAAAACTACAAATTCAAGCATATTTGAGAGGTGATTGGAATGCAGATATTGCCTCTTATATGATTTTTGGTGGACAAACAAATCCAGGGGATTATCATTGTATTGGCTTTGATGAAAATTCAATCAAAAATCACCTTGCAGCAGCAGGATTTGAGGTTACATATTATGAAGAATTAGATTATCCACAAGAGAATGGATATATTAATTTGAACATGATAGTAAAAGCTAAAAAAATGATAAGCGAATTAAATTTAGAAAATTCAAACTCTAATAGTTTTACAAAAATAGTTCCACAAAAAGGTACTACCTACGGAGAAAATATAGATTTAGACAAACATGATTTAGATAATAATAACGAAGATAATTTAGGCGGTTTTAATAGAAGTAATGATAATAATCAAAATAAAAATAATCTCTCTGCTAAACATAATAATAATAATCTAAAAATTTATGAAGATATAAATTTCGAAATAGTAAATTTAGATAAAATTAATAAAGAAATTGCTCAGTTCACAACTCCCAAAATGAATGTAGTTTGGGAAGGTACACAATTTGTTTATCACTCTTTGGCTTTAGTTAATCGAGAACAATGTCTCGGCTTAATCAATTCTGGCGAAGTTGATTTAACGATAATACCTTATGAAGCAAATGTTTTTGACCCAACTTTAAATGAAAAATATCATAAACTCATTGCAAATGACATAAGATACAAAGATAGCAAAAGTCAAGATTTAAGTAATTTACCTTATGTTTGGATAAGACACCAGTGGCCCCCAAAAAATGAAGTGCCTTTGGGTTCTAAGTGGATTTTGATGCAACCTTGGGAATTTACTTCGATTAGAAAAGACTTTGTTGAAACTTTTAATAATGTTGATGAAATATGGACACCTTCAAATTATTGTAGAAAAGCGTTTATTAATTCAGGTATTGACCCAAATAAAATTCAAGTAATACCTAATGGAATAAATCCAGATGTGTTCTCTCCAATTGGAAAAATTAAAAAAATAAATACAGATAAAAAACTGAAGTTTTTATTTGTTGGTGGTACAATTCCAAGAAAAGGAATTGACATCTTATTGAGTGCTTATTTGACTACTTTTTCAACAAAAGATGATGTATGCTTAATAATTAAGGACTTAGGTAGTGATAGTTTTTATAAAGGACAGACAGCAGAAAACCTAATCCAATTATCAAGAGAAAATCCTAATTCTGCAGAAATAATATACATTGATGATAAATTGAGCGAAGAAGAAATGGCATCACTTTATAGAAGCTGTGATGTATTTGTTTCTCCATACAGAGGCGAGGGTTTCTCTCTACCTACATTAGAAGCAATGGCTTGTGGATTACCTGTAATTGTTACAAAAGGCGGAGCAACTGATGACTATGTAGATGAAGAAATTGGCTGGCAAATTCCTTCTGAAGAAATTACCATTGGAAATTTAATAGATGGTTATGAACTGGTAAAAGACAGTATGATGTTAGAGCCGAATGAAGAAGCACTCAAAAATGTAATGTTTGATATTTACAAAAATCCTCAAAATTTAAAGCCATTAGGTATAACTGCATCTAATAGGGCTCGCAAATCTTGGACTTGGCAAAAATCAACTCTAAAAATATTGTCAAGATTAGATTATTTGTATAATTTGGATATGGGTAAATCAGCAAGTCAAAAACTTGACCAAACTGAAGATATAATTATAAGTATCAAAAAAGCTGAAGAAATGTTTTTGATTGGAGACATAGATAATGCACTTGAAAAAATGAATTATTGCATCAATTATTTTGAAATTCGTAATCTAACTGAAGATGGTGTAACTTTATACCAATATATTAACAATCTCAAATCATTAATTCTTATTGAGTATATTCAAACTGAAGATAAATTTAATTTGACAGATGAATTATTAGCTACAATAACAAAAAATGAAAATATAAATAAAAGCTTTATTGATACTTTATTTGTTAGAGTTAAGTTTGAAATTATAAATAAAAATCTAACTGAAGCACTTGAATATCTTACAATTTGTGTTACAAATTGGAGTGATATGAGATTTGATACTTTTATCGGGCTTACTTTAGATATATTATTAATTAATATGGGTGAAATATTATTTGCAATGACCGATTATGGAACGGCAATTCAAGTATTTAAATCTGGATTAGAAATAAACAGATATAGTGAATTATTACATTATAATCTTGGTTTAGCCTATAAACAAATTGATAATAAGGATTTAGCAATAAAATCTTTCTCCGAAGCAATCGAACTAAATCCAAATTATTATGACGCCATAAATGAGTTAAATGAAATAATTAAATAGTAGATTTTTAAATATAATTAAAAAATTGACATATTTTTAAAGTTGTATCGTCATATTTGATGTTGGTAGTTTTATTATAAATTATAAATCTACTAAAAGCAAAAAATGATACAACTTTTTTTTATTTATATTAAATAAAATGTTAAAATTTTTCATTATACTTATTTT